>NZ_JBMLTR010000143.1:0-52896 GCF_049239865.1 Aquidulcibacter sp. | reverse complement strand
GTCTGAGTATGAAGCTGATATGGCCCGAAACATCAGGGCTGCGGTTGCGACAGACAGCAATGCAAAAAATATTGCCTTGGTTGGAAACTTCCATTCTCGTCGGATTTCTGATGTTAGTGGATTGAAGGTCGTTCCAGCCGCTAGTTTATTGAGCGATCTGAAGGTCTTTTCATTCGTCTCGTCTGCCCTAGCAGGTGAAGCGTGGCAATGTCGGCAAGATGGCTGCGGAGTTCAGCAATTGACTGGGACAACAGAGCCTCCAAAGCGCGGCGTCCGCGCCTTCCCAACCAATATGTCCGGTTATGATGGCGTGTTTTCAGTCGGAACCCCATACACTTACTCAAAGCCCGCGGAGTAGTTTCATAGTTGTCTTGCCTTTCCTGACTTGGCTATCAGGAAGCAAGGCATGCAGCATTCTGGATGGCATTAGACCCGCATGGCGCTTCTATTGGTTGAAGTAAGTCGCCTGGCTGACGCTAGCTTTGCGATGTATCTGTACCTCCCGCGCTCCTTCGTCGACTCGCTTTGCTATAAACGCCTGCTCAGCGTTCTTCAGCTTCAATGGTTTGATTCCAAAGCTATTCATCCGGCCAAGGATAACCAGGGCAAGAACGCTCCAGTTCAGATTAGTCCAAATTTCAATCAGTAGGGCAAATACGTCGTTTGGGCGATTGAACACCTTCATCAAATTTGTTGCTAGGCGAGAGGTACTTTGAAGCCTTTAGAGTGAGCATACCGCCGATGAAGTCTCTTCATCAAAAGTGAATTGAGTTCGACTAGAAGGATACAATTCCCAAATTGCCTCCCTGTCAGCGGCGGTTTCAGGAAACCACAATGTCCCGAACTGAACGCCCTTTAGGCAGTTTAGAACATTGCTGCGACTTGGGATGACCATTGCTCCCCTAACAAGGGGAAGCTGGTGACGCTTTCGCATTTCCGTCAAATCATACCACCCTGAATGAACATTTAGGGACATCGCTGCAAGCTGGTGCATACCACTATCCTTACGGAGACCGTCGATGCTCGCTTTCAAGACTTTTTCCCGATCAGAATCAGCGATCTGAGAGGTTGTCATGATTTGCGCTCGAAGCTCATCTTCCGCCTCTTGTGATGCTAAGGCAGGTGCTCCGTGAAGCCCTAGAACGGAGAACTAACTGATGGAAAGCGTATTCGCGGCAGCGGCAATGTAGTTTGCGCAGCTCGACATACAAAAGCCTTCAATTTGCACATTGATACCCCACTTCCGTATATACATTCCGGCCACGATCGCCGGTGTCGTGATGCCGCCTTGCGATGTGATTTGAAGGGTGTCATTTGGACCTAAACGATGAGTCGTCAAACAAGACGGGAGTAGGTCAGTCGACCCTTCAAAAGTGAGCCACTTACTTCCACCTTGAACCCTTACTTCGCATTTGCTGTTTGAGTTTTCGAAGGCCCTTTCAAGCAGTTGCCGCAGCTCGCTTCGCCTCGAGTCAGATAGCGCCAATCTTTCGATCCTATCTTGTGACCAAGCCCGCCCCATCGAAGGAGGCCATGCAGTTATCGCAGCAAAGAGCCCGATAAGGTGCGCGGGCAAATTCCAATGACTTCTTCTCATAAAAATCCGATCAAAGGTCTTACAGGTGTCAGCGCCTAGCTCAGTCTTGAGATCGTCGCGTAAGTAGATTCGGCTGATTATCGAAGCGCATCTTTTGATCTACTCAGTCGGATGTAGCTATCTTGGACTATCATCCGCCTTTGCATCCAGCTGCCTTGGAGTATTTCTGAGCAAGGAATCCAGTCGAATTGAAATCTCGCTGTTGAAGCGTTTATCGCTTGGTTGGCTCAACTTCAAATCCTCGGAGTCTTTTGAATACTGGAGGGTGCGCGCGGTTTTTCCCGGCATTTGCCCTTTAAGTGCTTAGGCGATCCAAGTGGAGGGCCATTTGAGGTCGGCACTTACTCAAGGCCCACATGAAGCAAGGCAACCTTAACAAACGCCATGCTTTACCCAGCGTTATCGTGGCGGGGATTATTGTGAATAAGATAGAGGAGCAGTTTGGCGCGGCGCATTCGGAAGAAGTTAGCCCGGTCTCCAGACTCGCAGCACTGGAGGTTTCAGGCAGTTTCGACTTCATCGAATTTCATATTTTATGATGAATTCGTATTTTGAGTACGAATTGAGCGTTCAGAATACAAAAAATCCGAGATGAATTTGCTGGTTCGAGACTTGTCACTGAAGGGCGTCGGCAAGCGCCTTCGAGGCGCGGTGGCAAATGTTCCCCGGCACTTCGCTACTTTGCTGATCCGACCACCTCTTTGGATGGAAACATTGACATCAAGTTGTCGGCGAACGCCCGATCCCACTGATCGGGATTATGGCCATCGCTAAACCATCTTGCCACGACATCGCCTCCTGAATTCTGGATAGCACTGGTGGCTAGCTGTGAATTTACCAAAAAGGTCTCTTCATAATGACCGGCGCTAATTCGAAATTTTGACTTCATTACTGGGTTAGCGAAAGTTCCGAATTCTGGATTTGTCCCCGCGATTGACATCGGCCATGAATGCCCAAAGATGTCCGGGCGCTCAAGAGCCGCATTTAGTGCCAGAGCACCGCCTTGCGACGCGCCTGTAACCACCCAATCTATTCGTTGTTCAGACGCGGAGAACCGGTCGATCAACATTGGCCGCACCGTTTCTACCAGAAAGCTCATGTACTGTTTGAACGTACTATCAGGTCTATTGGGACTATAGTCCTGCGCTCTCGCAATATGTTGTGGGACGGCCCGAGGTGGACCTACTATGCCATCATTCCCGGCAACTACCCCAACCAAAATGACTGGCCGGATCCTCCCATCTTTCACCAATGCTTCGGAAATCGAAGCAAAGTTTTCAACATCACCGCCTTCGGAAATCACGACAGGAAAGGGATAATCTTGATCTTCGCGTGGAGGCACATAAACAACCACCGACCTCGTTTCATTGAGTTGCGGGCTAAAAACCTCATAACGCTCAATCTTACCTTTTAAGGTTTCGACTTTAGCTGGACCAGCCGGAGCGAGGTCGCCGCGGTATGTAAATGAGGTGCTGGGAGTAGGATCCAAACTTCGACTCGTTTGTTGGGAAATGGTTGCATACCGAAGCCCCTTTAGTCGAAGCCGCATCACCCAAAGATCGGTACCTTCAAACCGACGCCATACTCCATTTTGGATGCTGCAGCATGTTTCCGGCCCTTGAGAAACGCCCCGCATTCTGATGATTTCAGGATCGTCGACTGGACCACGCTGGAAGATTGTAAAGCTTTCGCCGTTAACTTTAAAAGCTATATCACGATCCTTGAGTGCGCGACGAATGTCAGTGGATGACACGTCGGTTGTTGGAAGGTTGCAGAATCCTCTCATCGCATTGAGCAGCGTCCTAGCATCGGCGGTCAGGTTGAGTGACGCTAAACGGTCTACATCAGCACACATCCTTTCCCCGGTCGGAGCCTTTGGTAACATCGCCCGCAATGCCAAGGTATCAATTTCCGGCTCTATTTGGCTTGATTGAACGGGATTGGTTCGAGGGGCCTCAACGGGTGGCTTCACTTCACGACTGGTCTGCCAGTTAGGGGGCAGCGGCTGGGATTGACCCAATCCTGCAAGGCAAACGTTTCCGAGTACGGCCAAAAAGGCGGCTAAAGACAGGGACGCTTCCAAGTCACTTCCTCGATCAAGCAAAGGCTATATTAAACTTTAAGTCGGCTGCAATTTGAACGAAGAGTCAAGCGTTGGGGGGCAAATTGGTGATTGCCTCAGTTGGTTAATACACAGTGGCCGAACGCAAAGGGCTGCTTCAGAATTGCCGTTGAACTCGTCCAACTGTTTAGTCCAAGCCCCGTGTTCGACCTGCCGGAGGCGAGGTCGAGGGGTGGGGACGGGACGCGCCCCGCGTCCCGACACCTAATGGTGCGCCGGAGCGCAATGGGCGGGTCAAGGTGGGCAGAGCCCCCTTCAAGAAGGTTGCCTTGACGCGCCCAAACGCTCTGGCACTTGGCGATGATTGGCAATGCAAGAACTTACCGCCCATATTGGCTGGTATTGGCATACAGGCGATCCAACGCCCAAGCATCAAGCGCCGTGACAAGGTAACGGACAAGCCGGGGGCCATATTTGATGAAGGGAGGGCCTTCACCGGTAACGCGCCAGCGGTTCAACGTGTGCTTGGAAATCTTTAAATGGGCGGCGGCATCTTCGACTGTAAGTAGTGTGTCGGTATTCATGGGGCTAATCCTCCATCAGGCTCGACAAGCATCGCGGAACTGCGATCTCGCCAGACCAAGAGAACTCATAAAAACCAAACTAATCCAGCATGTTCACCTAAATCGGGAAGCTCAAAAAGTACCAATGATCCACCTGATATCCACAGATGGATCGATCGGTTTCAATCTGTTCCAGCACGCACCAGCTTAACCAAGTATGCCCCGCAATATCCCATCGCTACAATGCTCGCGATTGGGGAATCTAGAGGGCCAGTAGGCACCCAACCGCCCAATCAGCTGCATAAAAATTCTGCGCCAAAGAAAAAATCAACTGATCCGAGCGGCGATCCAGTCCGATAAATCAGCACGGCGATAGCCAATAGCCCGTCCACCTAACCGAACAAAGCGAGGCCCAACACCTTCGGCTCGCCACTTCTTCAGCAAGCTCAATGACACCGAAAGAACCAATGCTGCTTCTGCGGGCCGGACGACTTCGGAGGGTAGGGTGCCGAGGCTCTTGCGCGGGACTGGTTCGACTTTGGCAGATCCGGTGGAGTGCTTGTGAAAAGCCATCGGTTTCGGAATTTGGCTGGGCCGAACAGGCAGGGCCTTCTCGGCCTTTGGCTTCTGGCCGAGCGCCAAACTCTCGCCAAACAAACCAAGCTGGCGCTGATCCACATCCGCCCTGAGCCGTTTTCCCATCAGACATCTCCGCACTTAGAGATGGGGGTGGAGCAAGTTTTGGGCCAAGTTTATGGGTCAGTGACGTGGTGTTGGTAATTACTTGCTACTATTTAATGGCTGAGATGCAATTGTTAGCGTTGGCGATATCATCCGTCCTTAGGACGGATGATATCGCCAACGTTTGAGAGAGTCAACCCACCACGGGTGGCTGGCACATCCTCTGCGCCCTTGACAATTACCATGGTGACCTATACAATATGTCCTTAGGACATATTGTATAGGTCACCGAGTTAAATGGCAGAAGTGCTTCGCCCATTTCAGCAACGAAAGCGGATGACCCTTGTCGCCGATACCCTCGCCCGCGCGCTCAATAGTCAGTCCAAGCCCGTACTTTCTAACTATGATATATTCCGGGAGTTATGGGTAATCTACAGATCTGGAAAGGTAAAATACTTACGGGGCGACACACCGAGCCGTGACCTTTTCCGGCGGACACGTATCTTATTACGCAATGAGGGGATCATTCGCCAAGATAATGACTATAACTCACATTGGCGATTGGTAGATAAGCCCGAAGCATCAGCGGAAGATATAGTTTGCTCGGTCGATCCTTTCTGCCACATTGCCCATCTATCTGCGCTCCAACGTTACGGACTTACCAATCGGCGCCCTGAACATCTAATGCTAGTGGAGCCCACGCCAGTGCTGCGGCGGAAGCTATTCCGAGAGATGATGGACCGTGACTATTGCGACGTTCCGGAATATCCTAGCATCGACATTGAGCCAGCCAAGGCTGTGATGCATCCACGAAAGGTTCGTGGTCGACCAGTCTGGATCGACACGACCAAGTTCTCATCTGATCAGGTTCAAATAAAGGGGAGTTTGTCGCGGATCGCCTCTATTGGCCAAACTTTCCTCGATACAATAGACAGTCCCGATCTCAACGGGGGAATGTCCCATGTCCTAGACATTTGGGCGGAGCATGCCAAAACCTATCTTGAAGAAATTATTGAACGCATTACTCGCGCTGAGAAGGGCATCTGCAAAGTTCGCGCAGGTTACATCTTGGAGGAGCATATCGGCATCATCGATCCGCGCGTCTCGGCATGGGCAAGCTTCGCCCAACGTGGCTCCAGTCGCGTGCTGGACCCCGGCAAGCCGTTTGCTACAACATTCTCAGAAAAGTGGATGTTGTCTCTAAATGTCTAAAAGTGTCAAAATAGGGAAACGGATAGCCGTTGATATTAGCGAGTGGATCGAAAAGGCCAAGGCCGATCCCCAGGCGCATCTAGAACGCCAGATTACTGAAATCTTCCTTGCAGCGCTGGCTATGAGCGAGCCGTTCGCAAACGAGATCTTCCTCAAGGGCGGGATTTTGATGGGAGTAGTCTATAAAAGTCCTCGCCAGACCGGAGATATAGACTTCACCGCCATCAGCGAACCTAGCAAAGAGATGGCCGAAGCGTTTAAAACCGAATTGAATCGCGCCTTTCCAAGGGCAGCGGCAATACTTGGATATCCAGACTTGGTTTGCAATGTTCAGTCTTCACGCTATGAGCCAAGCGCGAAGTTGTTCACTAAGGCAACAGGCCCACTTCTTGCACTGCGCGTCGGCTATGCAAGGCGCGGTTCTCCTCAAGAGCGGTTGTTTAACTCAGGGAATGCAACCCATGTTCTGGATGTGGACATCGCATTCCGAGAGCCGGTCAATGCTATCCAGATTGTTAGTCTAGGTAACGAGGGAATGACGGTCCGCGCATATTCGTTGCTCGACCTGATTGCGGAAAAGCTGCGTGCATTACTCCAGCAACCGAAGCGTAATCGCAACCGCCGCCAAGACATTTATGATATCGCATGCCTACTAAAACAATTTCCGTTAGATTCCGACGAACGCGCCCAACTTTTAGCGCTGCTTCACGAGAAATGCCGAGCCCGCGACATTGAGCCGACACGCGAGGCGTTAAGCCATCACGAGGTGCGAGACCGCGCTGCAAAGGACTGGAATACACTTGGTCTTGAGCTTGAAGATTTACCCGACTTCGATAGCTGCTTTGAAATCGTCGATGGCTTTTACCGCTCGTTACCGTGGCAGTGAAACCGAACCCAAATTGCTTTTGAAACACTAAAGGTATGGTTTAAGCTGTAAGTTCTCATTTCAAAGCGTTCTCAGAATACAGAGCGTGAATTCTAGGCCTAAATTACGCGCAAAGCAGACCCCCTACCTTCCCAACCCATACCCAAGGCTTAGGTCCTGCACCACCTGCACGGCACCGCCGCGCCCGAGGCTACTGAGGCTGACATTGTCACCGATATTGATCGCGCTCTCGATGGGTGTAGGGACCATGACCACGTGATTGCCCATGCCAGAGGCACGTTCCAGGAGTGCGACCCGGCCAGCGTGTAGCTCCTCAAACGATCCAACCCGCCAGCCGTCATAGACGGTGTGACCGGGGGCGGTGAGGGTGCCTCGCCCTTGCTCAGCGAGGGTTTCGCTGAACGCATTAATCTCGGCTGCTTGAAGGGCATCCTTTGCCCCGTCATGGAACGAGAAGACCCCGTCTTGATCGCAAGCCCCAAGCCCTGCCCGAACATGATCTTGCGCCCTTGAGGCAAGGGCCTGATCGATGCGACCATCACCGGTAAATAAGCGCTCCTCGCCATGACCGATCCGGTCTAGCTCCCGATCAAGCGCGGTAAAAGCCGTTGCCTCTAATTGCTCTTCGAGCGGGTGATAGGAAAGACGAGAGAGTTGGCCTGCCTCATCGACATGAACCCATGATCCCTTTTGAAGATGATCGACCAAGGGCGACTTGGTGTTGACCATGGTTTTGGTCTTGTTGCCGGTATCAAGGATCAGGACAGTATTGCCGCTGGAGCGATGCTCAAGGCCGACAACCTCACCAACCACTTCCTCACCCCGTTCATGAAGTTTGGTCGTGTTACGCGTCTTGGTGATATCGACGCGTGACCTCTCCGCTAACGTCTCAGTCCAGCCATCTTTGAACGCCATCACATTGCGGCGCACCTCTGTGGCAAGACCGCGTGCCTCCAGCTCGCGCGTCCGAGCACGAAGCGCATTGCCCCAGATGGCTTGATCAGGATCTCGCCCGCCCAGATCTTGGAGGCGAACCTCTCCCCGTCCATCAAGCTCTGCCGCAAGGGCCTTATCCAGACGACTAAACCCCTTGGCATGGATATCCCGGTCAAGGGCCATACGCTCATCGAAGATCGAGCGCTCTCCAAGTTCTGCCGTCGCGCGTTCCCGTGCCTGATGGCGAAGACCATGAGCGAGATAATCGCGGGGGATACGTAACTCATGACCTTCACGGGTTCTGCCTCGTAAGATGACATGGGCGTGGGGATTATCCGTATTCCAATGATTGATTGCGACCCATTCTGTCCCAACACCGAGGTCGCTTTCCATCTGGCCCATCACATCCCGCACATATTCCTGAAGATCTTCCATGCGCGAAGCACTCTCTGGCGCGATCATAATCCGGAAGTGGCGCGGGTCTTCCTGGGTCCAGTCATCAAGCTCGCGGGACAGGCCCTCAACCTTATCCCGATAAGCATCATAGAACTGTCCCTGCTCGTCCTCACGCGCTGCCCCGTCCCGACCAAGATAAGCAGCATGGGCTGCAAGCTTCGCACTACCCGCGCGATGAGCCGAGAAGGACACCTTGATCACAACGCGTTGGCGTCTGTCCGAGCTAAACCCTCCACCAACCCGAGCGCCACCCCGGAACGAAACACCTGCCCCACCAATCGCTTTACTCAAGCGGGCACCCAAGGCCCCAGACCGTGCATCCCCGCGACGCCCGACAGCAAGGCGGATGTTCAACTCCTCAGATCCGCGCTCTGCCATGCTTGGGCTCCTGAATGACCATGCGTTGTCACGCCATGTGACACACAAGGAAGTTGTGACTTGCCACCAACAACTTCCATAAAACATAGCACATACAGGCCCTTGAGCAAGTGAAAACTTGCTCTTTATCTTGCTGTATTCAAATATTCGTGCTTATATTGGTCGTAACTTCAAATGGATACAAGCTATGATAAAGCATTATACTACAATACAATCTGTGTGTAGAAGTTTCTGGCTGCAAATTCTACATGGCGACAACTCGGGCTGGGGCCAAAGTCTTGTCTGGTTGCTCAAATCGAGCGCCATTATGTTGGTCTGGCTTGAGTTCCTCACACTTTTTGCAGCTTGGCCCGGAACAGTTCCGCATGAGGACTTGGGACCAGTGTGGCTGAACCTTCTGGGCATAGAGTTTCGGGCACCTTGGGCGGGCATCGCCTATGTCTTTGCACCCGACGGGCGGACAGGTGGCTGGCTTCTGCTAATGCGCATATGCGGCGTAATCCTGACCCTGCCGGGGATAGGGCTAGCCCTTCTCTTCGCGGGGCCTTTGCCCAAATGGCCAAAGAAGCGCGACCGCTATGCCTACGGTGGGCATTTGCTCGATCAGGCTCGGTCATCAGGGGTCATTGTGGGTCACGCGAAAGCCTTACCTTGGCAGAAGATGCCAGACCTTGTCAGGCTTGGTCCGTCTACGGACATTCTGGTTCTTGGCTCGGGGCCGATGGCAACAGGCGTGTTCCAAGCAGCGCTAAAAAGCTTTGATGGCGCGATCCTGCGCTTTGGTAAGGAAAGGCTCTTGGGGGGCCTGATTGATGACCGTGAGGTCTTGCGCGTGGCTGAAGGCGCTATCGCCAACTTCCCGCTTGATCCGTTGCGGCAGGTCCGTACCGGAGTTCTGGCATGGGGGGATGTCTGGGCGATGCTGTCGCCGTGTGGCTTCACAGAGCGCCAGCGACTTTTAGCAACGGCCCTTCTGGTTCATGGGCTTGAGACAGCTCCACCCTATGAGCGGACCTTTGTCGGGGTAATGGCAAAGCTTCCTAGCCCCGATCAGCTCTATGCGCGTCTCCATGGTTGGCTAGCCGGGACAGAGATCTTGAAGCCTGCCGCCTATGATCAAGTGACAGCCTTGCTCGCCTTCTGGGCACAGTCTCAAGAGCAAGTGGCTGGGGATCTAGCGCTCATCCCCGAGCGCTTGTGGACCACGCAGAAGGGGTGGAGCTTTAATCTGGGCTGGGCAACCCTGCCTACACTGGCCAACATCTGTGAGTATGGCCCTCGCGTTCTCTCCATCGAGATTAGGTCTCGGAACAAGCGGGACGACCTAGACCCTGTGAGTCTGCCCATGATGCATGCGATCACGCAGCTTCGTATCTTGTTCCGCGAAGCCCTGACGTCTGGCAATCGCCCTATGTTGATCGCCCTAGAGCCTGACATGCCCGATGATCTGGCTTGGATGATCAAGGCGGTCCATGCTGATCTCAAGCGAAGCGGGGTATCTTTCCTCGTGCACGCGAGAGCGCCAAGGGACATTCGTGCTGCCTTCAAGCTGGGTGTCCAAGAACCCATGTGCTCCGTCTTCGATACCGTCATCATGACAGAGCCTGACTACATGACCTTTATCGAGGTGGTGGATAATCGCGCGATCTCAAGCGAAGGGGTGAGGCATGTTCGTCTTGGTGAGATCCTGATCGCCGAAGCTGGTCGTCAGCCGGTTCGGTTGCACCCGGCTGAGCCCGATATGCTTGCGATGGCTTCCTATACCCCGACCGAGCCAGTCCAAAGGCCAGAGCCTTGGAGTGAGCCTGCGGTCACCTATCCGCTGGGCGCAAGTCTGCCCAAGCAGGTGGTGGTGAAGATACCCAAGCAGAAGGTGACAAAGCGACAGGAGATAGTGCCTGTCGCTGTGAGCCCGAACGCACCACCCAAAGCGTCAAAGTCCGAGCCGCTGGTGACCAAGGATGATCTCACTTCGGGGACAGCGCGGCTGAAGCGCGCGTTGGCGAAGCGCACTGGTGGCACGTCCTCTAATCAAGCTCGCCTGATTTGAGGGCACACCCATGACCACACGCAAACAACTCACCCTCCACCTCGATGACACCACAGCCCGCGCACTTGACCACGAAGCCAAGCTGCGCGGCCTTACCCTCTCACGCGCCGCCAATGACGCTCTCAAGCGCGTCCTCATCCATGACCGAGCTGACGCCATCGCCGATACCATCAAGGCGCGGCTTGATCGATTGGATCAGCGCGATCTGGCGCGGGGGCGGGAGTTGGCTATCCAGCGCGAAACCCTCCTCGCGTTCGTCCGCGTCTGGTTCGCCTATGCAGGGCCACTCGAGCGCAACGATGACGATGATCAGGCAGAGGCGTTGTTTGATGCGTTTCTTGATGAAGTCGCGCGTGGGGTGCAGGGGTGAGGCCTTGGATGTCGGAGAATTATGGTCAGTTTCCCCCCGGGCGTCGCCAGTAATGGTATGGTCGGGGTCTTCCTAGAACGAGAGTTTTCTTGCCGAAGCCATAGCCTTCTGAGAACTTGGTCTGGTGTATGAAACTGAAGTTTCCAAGGCCTAGTGCTTCGCGCCCATACATTCGCTTTAGGGCAATCCGCTGCGGGCAAGCCAATTATCATACAGAGCTCGCCGCCAGCTTTTCCAGTTGGGTGCCAACATCAGCCCTTGAAGGCTGTTATCTCTATTTCAAACTTCAGCTCGGGATAGGCGAGACCGGCAACCTCTAGATATGTTGCAGCGGGACGAATTTCGCGGAAATGCTTGCCAAATAGCGGTGCTAATCGGTCGTGTATGCCAGCTTCCGTCACATAATAGGTAACTCGAACAGTGTCTGCGAGGTCGAAGCCCGCTTCATCCAATGCACGCTTGACCGTTTTGAAGGCATTAGCGATTTGAATCTCAATATCGCCGGGTATTTCCTTTGTCTCAGGATCAGAACCGGTGGTGCCTGCGAGGAAGCACCAAGGCCCAACTACAACGGCGCGGCTATAGCCTGCAATTTCCTCAAGTGCTCCCCCAAAGGAGATATTCCGCCGCATAGTTCTCATTTTTCCCTACCGAACAATTAACTCAAGCGGCTCGATCGCGAGCCTTAAGACTTTGGAGATATACCTAATCTTACTCATACTTCTCGGCAAAAGCCAGGGCAAAGTAAAGACAGCGAGAAGGGCTCATGAGGCTCACTTGAGTATGCCGCTTTGAGCGTTTCCAAGCAATATTTCAGTTTTTTCAAGAGAGGCGATTAGGCCAATCACAATTCAGATGGCTGCTTCATTTTGGCACTCGCGCTTGGATGCTGCTTGGTCCGCGCTCGTTCAACTGTTAGCGTCTTCGAACAGGTCCCCTTGCTTTTTCAACCAGCTTCGCAGCGCTGCGACTTTAGGGGACGTCGCCGCACTTGGCAGGCTAACGAGGTGCCATCCTTGGTTGAGTTGCATCGTCGGCAACACGAATGGCCGAACAAGTAGCCGGGTGCGTAGATCATGATCAACTAGTACACTACGGCAAAGACCCAGGCCTTGACCGGCGATCACAGCCTGAATCACGGCCGCGGACGAATTGATCCGCAGTCCCCTTTCTGCATCCACGCCTCTCGCGCCAGCGGCAGATAACCAGTCAGACCAGCTGGGGAACTCTCCGCCGCTCGCTGAGACACTGGTGTCGTGGATTAGATCATATCCCCGAAGATCATCAGCGGTCCGGAGCGGTGGCCCGTTAGTGAGGAGTGCAGGGCTGCAGACAGGAAACACTTCTTCATTCAGCAGCTTTTCAGAGACCATTCCAGGCCAGTCGCCATCGCCATAGCGGACCGCAAGGTCGACTCCAGCTTTTGCCAGATCAATGAGACGCTCACTTACGTCGAGCCTTAGCTCAAGCTCAGGATGCGCGGCCTGAAAATCGTCGATGCGCGGGAGCAACCACTTGCTAACGAAAGCGGGTGTAGCTGTGATTGTCAGCCTACTGCTTGGGTTATTCTCACTTAGGCGATGCAATGCAGCAGCAACCCGGTCGAAACCGGCTTGAAGATCGGGCAGCGCCTCGTTCGCACGCTCCGTCAGCGTGAGACGGGTGGGCCCAGCGTTTGAACGGTGAAACAGAGTTAACCCAAGCCAATCCTCAAGAACTCGAACCTGTTGGCCGACGGCTGCGGGCGTTACGTTTAGCTCGCGGGCCGCTGCAACATAGCTGCCATTGCGTGCAGCGGCCTCAAATGCCTTCAATGCGTTTAGATAAGCTAGACCGCGCATTGTCACCCAAAAAGAAATTCTTGTGCGCTAGCATACAACTTCTCATTTGCTGAGCAAGAGTGTCGCTGGCATCAGGACCGCCGTGGCGGGGATGATCGCCAAGTAGGAGACCAGACGATGCATGCACAAATCATTACTTACAAGCTCAACGGCATATCGAACGCTGAGTACGCCGCCCGTATGGTCGAGCCGGACGCACCAATTCTAGCCGAGGTGGCAGCTCTACATTCGAAGGTATGGCTAGCTAACCCCGAAACAAATACGTTTGGCGGTTTCTATCTTTGGCATTCGCGCGCAGATATGGAGGCTTTCATGGCCTCTGAGTTAGTGGCAAAAGTCGTTTCCCGCCCGTTCTTGAGCGATATTGAAGTTCAGGATTTTGAGGTGCCCGAGGCACCGAGCAGAATCACACGCGGCCTTGCGGCTGACTGACAGGGAATCCGCCCTATGGTCTAGGGCTGAAACTTCATCGACATTCGAATCAAGGAAGAGCAAATGACATCTCAACTCGAAGGTAGGACCGTGTTGGTCGTAGGAGGCAGTAGCGGCATCGGCTTCGCAACGGCTCAACTATGTGCCATGCAAGGAGCCAGCGTTGTAATTGCGGGGCGGCGCGGCGGGAAACTCAATGACGCGCGTAACATGCTTTCGCGGCACGGCGATGTAGTCTCGTGGCAGGTAGACTTAAGATCCCACTCCGAAGTGCAAACTTTCGCAGATCGGATCGCGGAGGAATTGCCAAATGTGGACGGGCTGGTTAACGCGGCTGGCGTTTTCAACCCTAAGCCCTTTCTTGAGCATACCGGCGAGGACTATGATGGATACCTTGACCTGAACCGCGGCTTATTCTTCGTTACACAGCAGGTCGCGCGCAATATGTCTGATTCCGGCAATGGCGGCTCCATTGTCAACATCGGCTCGTTCGGGGGACAACAGGCAACGTTGGCCACACCTTACTCCGCGTACGCTATGCAAAAGGCTGGGCTCCACGTTCTCACAAAAGTACTTGCGCTGGAACTGGCGGGAACGAATATCAGGGTGAACACAGTATCTCCGGGCATCGTCGAGACTTCAATCTATGAAGCCTTCATGGAGAAGGAAGAGATTCACGCGAACTTGCAAGGGTTGAACGGGTTCCACCCAATCGGACGCGTTGGCCAGCCGCTCGATGTAGCTCAAACTGTTTGCTTCTTGCTTTCGCCGGCGACCGCGTGGGTGACCGGCGCGAATTGGGATGTGGACGGCGGGATCATGGCGGGCCGCAACTGAGCGCCTCAATTACTTCAAGAACTAGGAGACAATTATGATGCAGGATTGGTCAGTATACCGGAAGCAATTGGCAAGCCGGGTTGGCGAGATTGCGAAGCTCAGCCCCGACACATTACGAGGTGAGCAATTATTGGCTGGTGCCGGCCAAAAAGCGGATCACCTCGGAGCGAAGACAAGAGAGTTAATCGCGCTGGCTGTCGCCGTGACGACCAGATGCGACGGCTGCATCGCTTTTCATGCGGAGGCGGCCGTGAAGCACGGTGCCACGAGGGAGGAAGTCGCCGAAGCGTTAGGTGTGGCGGTAGCACTCAATGCCGGGGCAGCTCTTGTGTATTCTGCTCGGGCCTTGGACGCAGTTGAAGCAAGTTATGTCGCCTAGAGTTGAGCTTTAAGCTGCCATTTGGAGCAGAACTATGGGCAAGCGGGTAAGTTAGTGCAGAACTTAGATGCGGACACGCATTCTAAGTTGCGAGTTTCACTGTGTACTCGGTGGTCCTGAAGTTTAGCCTCTGGGTGAATATCCTAGTGCGCTAAGAGTCAAGAATGTCTCCATATTCTGACTTTTGCCTCGACCGTGCTCGATTGAGGGGTTGGCGAGACAACTTATTACGAATGCAAAGGTCGCGCTCATGGAATGTGAGGAAGTGAGTCGAACGGCTAAAGTCTACTTGGAAATCGACCCTAGGTCCCGGGGCGCCGTTGGCTACACAGCATCGGCGACCGGGGGCGGGTAGAGATTTTGTGCCGATCAGATTTCCGATTGGCTTTGTAGTCCCGTGAACCAAGTTGCCGCATGAACGTCACGCCCCAGATGTCCTGTCGGACAAGAGCCGTTCGGTGGACGCTTCTGCGGATTGGGTCCTTAGGCAAGGCATGGCCCAGCAGCTACCCTCCGGGGGCAAGTAAACAGCGTGGCGGGTGTCGGGCAAAAGCTAAGTTGGCATGATGCAGCAAGCTATCGCTAGTTCGGGCCTTCGCTGACGGGAAACGGCCAAGCTTGGGGCATCAACCCACTGCGCAAGCGCTAAAAAAGAGCGGTCCCCGAAGCTCGATACGCTTCTGCCCTGACCCTTAGTTCTTGCAGCCTACTTGTTGAAAGCCGCGCATTTCCGCGCTGACTGTCCAAAAAGGCGGGTAGCCGCCCTCAAGATATGTTCCTGGCTCGCAACCGCTGATTTGCGCCTAACATTTCGGCCCGTCGCCAACCGCCCAACATCTGCAGCCATCAATTTCCAAATTTGGCGTTTGGTTTACTTCACGCCGATTTTTTCAGTTAACAGTGCTGATTGAATTTTTCTTTAGCGGACAACGGTCGGCCTTTTGAGATATGCCTGTGGGTTTATGACCCACCGTGGCAGATCGCAGCTTTGGTTGAAATGAAAAGAAAACTTGGTTCGGACGACTATTTGGAAATTCAAAAATGAAGCTGCTTTAACCATAATTCCAGACATTTATTGGCGCTATTTGCCAAAGTGGTGCTGAGAGAGGCATTTTCATCGCGTAAAGCACATACGTCGAGTTCTGCGACCGATAGTTCAAAAGCATGTCCAATCAACCATCGCTCGAAGCCGGGACCACCGGCTTCGGGATGAAACTGTACCGCCAGCACATTGGGGCCATACGAAAAGGCTTGGTTCGAGCAAATCTCTGTCGACGCCAAAAGTGTTGCGCCTTTTGGTAAATCAAAGGTGTCGCCGTGCCAATGCAAAACTGGGCTCTCGGCAAATTGGGCTAGGCAGCTCGCCTTACCATTCTCCGTCAAAATGATTGAGGCAAACCCTATCTCTTTGGCGGGGGCCGGATAAACACGCTCGCCCAAGGCTCGTGCTATCAATTGCGCGCCAAGACATATGCCAAGTGTTGGCTTGGATCGGGCCAGTCTCTCATGTAAAATCCCCACTATTTCGCTCAAATGCGGATAAATGTCATCCTCATAGGCACCAATGGGGCCACCGAGCACGATTAGGAGGTCAGCGCTTTGACCGTCAGCCAGACAGTCGACTCCGACGTCAAGGTAGCGAGTATTGTAGCCAAACGCGCCCAGAACTGGAGCGAAGGCACCAAGGTCTTCAAATCCCAAGTGGCGGATTGCGATCGCGGTCTTGCTCGGCATCGTTACTTTACTCCGTGGGGACCGCACACCCTGCGTCGTCGCAGTTGCTTTGGCCCGTCTCATATAACCGCTCATGAGGTTCAAGAATTAGAGACATAATTTCAGCCCCCAACACAAGGTCAGCTTCAAATCCGAACTTTTGTTTGCGCAAATTGCCGCGTCGATCAATCAGGATTGTGGTTGGTGTACCTTGTAGCCCATAGCTAGCCATGGTTTGCGGAAGCCGACCCGACGCATCGGGGGAATCGATGCCGACGGGAAAGTCAATTTTATACTCGTGCAAGAAAGCGGCTAGTGTCTCTTTGCTACCTTGGGCGTTATGATTTTCGAACACGCTGTGAAGGCCGATGACGGCAATGTCGGCGGGATTAAATGCTTGTGCAACTCGCATTGCTTGGGGCAGGGCGTGGCTTACACACCCGGGACAAAGCATCTGAAACACATCGAGCAGAACAACTTTGCCAAGCAAGCTTTCTTGGGTGATGGGGTTCCTTGTATTCAGCCAGTGCGAGATTTGCCATGGTTTGGCTAGTACGAGGCGCATGGGTATAAACTCCTATGAACGCAAAGATCCGCAGCGACGCATAACTGGCATCGCTGCGGTTTTGATTTTAGCGATTTACTTTGCCCGGCAATGACAAATTGCCTGACGCCACATCAAACACGTTTACGACGCACAAGAGCGGCGCATGAGCGCTAGCATTGACGCGCAAGCCAGCTGTCACGCCGTCAAAGCCGGCGGCTTCGACAACGGATATGTCATCGAATGGTACGCGAACTTCCACGGTGTCTTGACTGATGGACGGCTGCCAACCCGGGCTATCAATCAGAATCGGTGCACCAGGCCAAGTACGGGGTAAGCGGGGCTTTGTTCCAGCGGGAATATCTATGACCTTCAAGGCACCGGGTCCGCAGACTTCATCAGGTCCTAAAACCACCCAATGCATATGCCACAAACCGCCATCATTGCCTAAGTTACCATCGCGATTTTCGTCAAACAACGGGGTGTCATCAAAGTCAGGATGTGATGTCACTGCCAGTGCTAAAATGCCGCGATCACCCTCAAAGCCGACTTCAGCCGGATTTATAGTTGTGGGCCAAACGTAAGAGAAGACCTTGCTGCCGGCAAACTTCCCTGTTGAGGTCGGCTTCACGCTTCCTGCGCGGCCTGTGACTGCCATGTGGAAGATTGCAACATTGCCTTCGGTTTTGATTTTGGCATGGACGATGTCAAATGGAGCCAAAGCTTCACGGGTGATAGGAGCCGTTATGCCGCCGGTGTGTACATGGTTTGCATGACTATTGGATTGGGGCTGTGGCTGGGCCTGCGGGCGCGTATGGGCGTTTGCGTTAGTGGCGCACAGGCCAACCAACAGCGCCGCTGATAAAATTGAGGCGCGCATAATCAGCTACCTTTTACCTCAGCCATTGAGGCACCAAAATTGATGTGAAACGGTGTGCCGTGAATCACAAAGGCAGGCACAGACACCACGCCAGCCGCTTCAGCTTCGCCAATACGCGCCGGACTCTCGGCGAAATTGACGACCTCGACGTCAAAACGGGCTGGATCAAGTGAACCCGCGAAAGCCTGTTCTGCGCTAACGCAGACTGTGCAGCCCGCATGATAAAAAATTGCTTTGGTTTTCATGATGCTTCTCCATTGATTGATATTAGTATCGAGTCGATACATTTATCTAGCCGCGTGCAGGGCGCTTGTCAATATGGTATTTGGTCGATACAATATCAGAATGACAGTAAGCCGCGACATCGACATTCTGAGCCGCTTTGCACGCATTATTGCTGCGGAGGGTTATACTCATGGCTTGCAACCCGTTCAGTGGCAGGCTCTGCGGTTCCTCGATACGGCCAACCGTTTCTCGCGCACCGCCAAGGGTTTGACCGCGTGGCTGGGGCAGACGAAGGGCAGTGTCTCACAAACCCTTATCGCGCTGGAATCGAAGGGCTTGATTGAGCGCGAAATCGATTGTGATGATGCGCGCGTCTTGCGTCTCAATCTGACCAGAACGGGTCGCGCCTTACTGGCGGATTCACAAACAGGTTTGCCAGAGCGAATGCTGAGCCATTTATCAAGTGGCGAGCACGCACAATTTATAATTTTTGTTCAAACCATGCTGCTGGCTGAGTTGCACAAAAGCGGCGGCACCCCTTTTGGTCTCTGCCGCGATTGCCGCCATTTTATAAGTGATAGCAATGGGCGACACCATTGCGCGTTACTCCAAGTTCAACTCAATGATCTCGACGCTGAAATGATCTGCATCGAACAAGAATCGTCTCTGGTTGACGCTTGATCGCAGGCCGCCCACTTGCCTTAAGCTCGAGAAATCTGCTTCCCCCTTTTCGCCATCTGAGACATTCTGACTTTGGATAAAGCTGGCCGTTTGCCCGCTTGTTGCGGGTCAGAAGGTGGCCGGCGATTAATTCGGCCATATTGAACACGCCGTGGCAGGCAACCGCCCCGAAAAGCCCAAGATTATTGCGAAATCGCAGAAAAACTGACATTATACTGATTATGACAGAGCCAATCGCAGTCTTTGTACTAGCCTCCAGATGTCTCGCGCCGAACAAATCTGCGACCAAAACAATCCTAGGCCAAGGAAAATTACTGCAAAGAGTTCTAATTCCAAATGGTCCAAATTTCAGGTGGCAGAGCAATTCTACTTGGGCGAAGTTTGTTGAGGCGCTTTCATTTGAAGTTTGACGGACCAGCCAACGAGTTTTCACTAACGTTGCCGTAACCTTTAGCCAAAACTTCCTCCTTTCTCCACAACAACTTGCTGCCCGCTAAGTCGAAGGAGGCTGTCGCAACCACTCTCTTTACGACAAGGCAGATCGAGACACCTTGCTATTTTGTAGTGAGTCATGCCCATCGGGTTCGGGGACGACATCGATACACCAAATTCTCTGCGCGATTACTCATTAATTGATTGCAGCATTTTCTTGTATTTGGTGCCTGTTTTGGGGTCCTCGCCGTTAAGCTCAAGTGCTTTGAGGTGATATCTGTGTGCCATATTCAGGTCTGGCTGACTTCCTCGTCCAATTAGAAGCATCTCGGATGCAGCTTCACAGCCTGCAAAATCTCCGAGTTCACACCCCTTGCGAAACAATCCCAACGCGACTCCAAGTTCGCTTTGGGTAGTGGCATCGGAACGGTTGATAGTGGCGGCCCAAAAACTGCAACCAGCACCATCACCTAAATCGCAGGCACGCTTCATATACTGAACGGCTAGCTCCTTGTTGTCGCTAACCTTGCTCGTGTAAGCGTTGAGGCCCGCCGAGAAACAATAGACACCATTACCAGCCATACACGCTTCATGTGCATCCACTTTGGGCTTCTTAGCGTCACAGGAAATCAACATAGGCATAAGCGCCAAAAGCATCAAAAATGGCATCTGCTTCATTTAAAGTGCCTCCTCGGTAAAGTTAGTTAAGCAAGCAAAGATTGGTTCGGCAAACCGAACGACCGCTTCAATGCGATCGGGTGCTATCAGCTGCCGTACCCAGCACTCAAAAACTTCGGGTTCATTGGCATGGTCTAAACGATTCAAATAGCGACTAATGACCATTGTAACTAGATCTTGTCTGGCCATTATCGATGATGGTTTGAGGTTCCCGATAATGATGGCTGGCTTACCAGTCTGCAGGGCGGCCCTGAAACGGATATTTTTCTCAACTTGATGGTAGGTGATCTCCCCGCCCCAATTTCTGAAAAAGCGATGAGTCGCTGATGCATCACACAACAGTTTTGGGCTGATGCAGAAGTATATGCATGGATCATCGAGTTCATGGCGCTTTTCTTCTGCGCCAATGAAATTCATCATGGCTTGCTTCGTGGAGCTCTCTGTAAACTGCAGAGCCCCTATCTTTTTATCGAGGAACTGACGAGTTGGAAGTTGCAGGCCATTACTTAGGATATCTGCAATTTCGACGTCCGTAATCCGCGTGCAATGAAAGCATTGAATTGTGCAGTCCTCAATGATTCTTTCGACCTCTTCAATTAAGGGCAAATATGGGATAAATTGCTCCGGGAATTTTAAAAGTTTTGGAGCTTTGTAAATCAGGCTAACCGAATTTAGTTTACGGGCGAGTTCTACATTTTGATCCAAGTAGTTGAGTAATGCATCGGGCCAAGTTCGAAAATCGTCAAAATTTATGCTATTCATGGTTTTATCCAAGTTTCGCGATGAGGCAGCTTTCTAATTTGCGGGTCGTGAAAGAGCCCGCAGAGCTCGCTAAATTCTGTAGGTGACTGCATAAGCTAACTCGAACAAAGTATCGATAGCACCAAGATTGGCAACCGTGACTTGGAGCTTCTTGGCGACCGCCAACTTTTTGTTCTCTGTTAGCCCTAAGACCAGACGACAGATTTATCCACAGCCGCCTTCATCTACTGAAGTCCGCGAACCTTGGTAGCAAATTGGTAGCAAACCCAAAATAGGTATCTACTTCGACCTATTTCGAAGCTTGGTCCCTGCTGTAACTAATTGATTTTTAAGAAAAAACTGGTGCCGCAAACAGGATTCGAACCTGCGACCCCATCATTACGAAAAGTCGGGTCTTGGTGTTTCCGCTGATGGGCTGGTCTTTCCGCAGTTATCTAAACCATTGTTTAAAATTGATTTATGCCGACTCCGGGCTTTCCCGAATAATCGGGAGGCTTCCATCTTTTCCGCATTTGTGGTGACTATTTGGTGACTCGTTCTGAGGGAAACCGAAATGCCAAAGCTGACGAAAGCAATCGTTGAAGAGGCACTGGCCAAAGAAACCGCGTATTTTATTTGGTGTGATGGCCTGACTGGCTTTGGCGTTCGTGTCCTGCCGACTGGTTCGAAGAAGTTTTACATCGATTATCGAAATGCTGACGGCGACCGTAAGCGGATGAAGATTGGCGACTTTGGCCTGATGACGCTGGATCAGGCGCGCAAAGAGGCGACAACGAAACTCGGTGACGTCAATCGCGGAGGCGATCCAATCGAAGAGCGTCGCGCCAAGAAGAACGAAAAGACTATTGCAGAACTTTGCGATCTGTATCTGTCCGAGTCATCGAAAGGCACACTACTAGGACGGCGCGGCAAGCCGAAGAAAAAGCTGAGCCTTGAAGCTGACGAGACCGCCATTCGTGCGCACATAAAGCCTTTGCTTGGAAAGCTGCGAGCCGATGCTTTGAAGCGCCGCGACGTCTATCATTTCATTAGCGACATCACCGACGGGGAAACCGCCGCCGTCATCGTCACCGGCAAGCTGCGAGGCAAGTCTATCGTGCAAGGTGGGCCGAGCGCAGCATTGCGGGCGGTCAATGTTCTGAGTGGCATCATGTCCTTTGCGGTCGACCGTGAAATCATCCAAGCAAACCCCGTCCTTGGCGTCCGGAAACCCGCACCCGGCAAGCGTGACCGCCGCCTGTCGCCAGACGAATATGCGCGCCTTGGCGCTGCCTTGATTGAAGCGGAAAGCGAACGCTGGTCGGATCAAGGCATTTGGGGCTGCAAGCTGCTTTGTCTTACTGGCGCGCGCTTGGAAGAAGTTATGGCGCTGAAATGGTCTGAAGTGGACTTCGACCGGAAGTGCTTAGTTTTAGAAGACTCCAAAACGGGCCGATCTGTTCGCGCTTTAGGCCAGCCTGCAATCGAACTGTTGCAGGCCATTCGGCGGCAAAACACAAGCAATAACTATGTCCTTGTTGGAACTCTGGCCGACTTCTTTTCGGGATGGAAGGGCTTCAAAGCGCGACTTATGGAGCGCGCCAAGATTGAAGGCGCGAGCGCTCACACTTTGCGGCATAGCTTCGCATCAGTTGCGGCTGATATGGGATTGGCCGATTCCACAATTGCGGCACTGCTTGGCCATTCGTCAAAGACCGTCACCGGCGGCTACATCCATCGCCTTGACGCCACACTGAACGCTGCCGCCGACCTAGTCGCTCGCGAAATTCAAAATCAGATGACCGCCAAGAAAGATCAAGAGAAAACGTAGGAGCCTTCTAAAAACTTGGTTACATTGGTTACACTGGTTACAGCATTGAAAGAATTGGCTTTTGTTGTAACCAAACCTCTATTTTTCTTGGTTATATTGGTTACAACATTGTTTTTAATAGTAAAAATCAACCTGACTGTGGAAGTCTAATAAAAGGAGCCTGAAAATGGAAAAGCTGACGGAAAAAGTAGAGGTAATTGGCGATATGATGTTTCACGAACTTCCCGAACGCTACTGGCTTGAAGTCACCGGTAATGCCTTGGAGCCAACATTCTCAAACGGGTGCAAGGTGCGCTGCGAGCGCGACGCTAGACCAGAAAACGGCGATTTTGCGACCGCTTACATTCTTCAGCGTGGCGAATTGAAACAAGTCTTAGGAAAGGTCATTTTTGGACTACCAAAAGAGTTTGAACTTCCATTTGAGGGACATCCGGGCGACACTGTTCGGCCAATGGTCGTAATGGCGCAATCAAACCCTGCCCGACAGTGGTCCCTACCCGCCGAAAAACTGATGGGCCTTCATAAAGTTTCTGCGATTGCGGGCGAACTATGACCGAACCAGCCTGCATTGAATCCGAACGCTGGGCGAAGAAGTTAAAGCGATGGGAACGCGAGCACGACAAAGCTGTAATTGGCGCTCTAATCACTTTGCGGGGATACACTGCTAGCGACTATTTCGAAGAAGTTTCCAAGATGGGCTTCCAGCCCTGCGCAATCGCCAGCCGATCTAAACCAATGCGGTTCATCGAGAGGCCGCCCCCAATGGGTGCGGCTTACGACCGCGCCAGATATCGACTATTGACGCTGTGGGCTTGCGCGCATCGTAACCTAATAAACGCCGAAATAATTCAGCGTGAGGCAATCTTTGTTAACACTAGGCGCGGGCCGTGGGATACCCGACTAAGGCATATTGGCATGAACTGGCCAGCTGCAAGGCGGTTTCGACTGCCGTCATTTTGACTTTCTGAATAGCGACATAGGAGTTTACAAATGAACGATTCCGCAAAATTCACCAAGTTGGATTGGGTCGAACTTACCCCCGCCGACAAAAAGGCGCTTAAGATTTTTGCCAACTATGCGACAGATTTTGAGCCGCTCGCGAAGCTGGCGGGCGTTGGCCAAAAAAGCATGGATGAGCTTATCCGCAAGGAGCTTGCGGTGGAAGGCGAAAAGTCCATCCACGGACGTAGATTCAAGATTACAGAAAAGGGCTGGCTCGCGCTGAGTTGGATACAAGGGCGGCGAATTGAGCGCTTCTAGCTGAATCAAGTTTAACCGCATTCCTAAGATACCTGACGGGCGCACAGGGGGCGGCAGAAAGAAAAATACAGAAACCCCACAATATGGGGTTTACAAACCCCATAACGCGGGGTTATAGGAACCCCACAAGATGGGGTTTTGAAAATGGACAAATCTGAATCACCTGAGCCTCGCTCTCTCCACGACGTGTATGCGGAGGTAAAGGAACGCGCGGCCATTTGGGAAACGCCACAGTTTACCCTTGCTGACGTGAGTTTGGTCACGAGGGCTACACCAAAGGCAATTGAGCACTTTATCAACCCAGCTCGCGATTTGGTGCGCCTTCGTGGCTCACACGTAAATCCCGGTTCTGGGAAGCGTCGACTATTCACCGGCGTTCAGGTTGTGATGATTAAAGCTGCTTTTGTTGTGAGCTCGTTGGGCTTCCCGCAAAGATGGTCGCCTACGCTTACGCAGCTAATCGAGCGTCGCACTGACTTGATGAGCATGATGAATGCTGAAACCGAGGAACAAGTGCTAATCACTTATCCCGCCGAAGAGGGTAATGATTGGATATTTACAATTTGGGGCAGCTCGAACCTTGAACGCCCCCAAATTCCCACAGGGTTTATCTTTCTAGAGATGGATCGACTGATTCTTGAAACAAAGAAGCAACTTGAGGCAATTGTTTCAGGCGTCGAACCACCTTCGTTTCGTCCGCCTGAGCCACCAAAATTTGAAAACCCTTACTCACCAAAGGTGAATTTCTTCAAAGCGTGGTCAAAAGACGAATTGGGGCGCTGGGTTTATGTTGGCCTTAATCATGAGGAAACATTGATCCTTCTGAAGAGCCAAGACTCGCATCTTGAAGGCGATGAGCTTGTCATTGACTTCAATCCTGCCGAAGAATTTTATGATCCAGAACTTCGCCGCCTTCGTGTGGAACTGCGAAAAAAGCATGAGCAAGCCCGCGCCGAGGTGCTCGCTGCGTTCTATCGCCAGCCCGACACCTCATAAGCCGCACGCTGAACCAAAACTCTAATCTTCCCCAAAAAAACGGAGCAATCCAAATGATCGAAGAAACCAAGGCTTCCGAGCCAACAAACGAACTTTGCCTGCCGCCAGCCCTTCGCAAGCCGCGTTTGCGTCGTTGGGAGGCAAGCGAATATTTGACCATTGTTTACGGCATGACCGTCGCAACTGCGACGCTCGCAAAGCTTGCCTCAATTGGTGGCGGTCCGCTTTTCCAGCACGCAAATCGCACGCCGTTGTATCCAAAAGTCGAACTGGACGCTTGGGCGCTGGAGCGCCTTGGCGTGCTGAAGCGTTCGACATCAGACAAGGCGGCTTAACATGGGCGCGCAACAACAAGCGACTTCGCGAGCGCATGAAGTTTCGATTTGCCGTTGTCCGTCTCTAGGCGGTTGGCTGGTTCTGAGTGTCAGCCCGCATCAGGACTCTTCCGGGCTTCATGGTCGCTTCAAATCGCGTGCAATCGCTTCTTGCGTTGCTGACGCTATCGCCGGGCTTCCCGGTTATCGCCGCTCTGAAACTGACGATGAGAGGACCGCCCAATGAATGCGTTCACACCCGTTGCACCCCGCCTCGCAAAGCTGCTGCCAATGCTATCTTCAAGCCACGATGGTGAAAAGCTGGCGACTTTGGCGGCTATTTCGCGCGCATTGGAAAGCGCTAACTTAAGCTGGCACGACTTTGCGGCACACTTATCGGCTGAAAGCCAGATTGAAGAGGCCAGCCCGCGCTTCACAAATCTTGACCTTAACGGGCCAACCCATGCAATCGCCCGTTGGTGCATCAATAATCAAGCGGGCGAACTCAATGCAGTGGAAGGCGACTTTCTGCGCCGTTTTGCCTGCAATCCACATTGGACCGCGACACCAAAACAACGTGCTTGGCTTGTCCAGATTGCCCTGAAGATTGGGGCCTAAAATGACGATCTTCAGCTACGCCCCTGCGCCCGTGTCAAAGCCAATCAACTTTGCGGCCATTAACGCCGCCGCGCTGCCGCATTTGCACGTGCTCTGCCAGCGTTGGCTGCCTGATGGCAAACTCTGCAATTCCGAATGGGAGGCGATCAACCCAACGCGAGATGACCGCAGCCCCGGAAGCTTCAAGGTCAACATTCGGACCGGAAAATGGTCCGACTTTGCGACCGGCGACCGTGGCGGCGACGTCGTGTCGCTGGCCGCATTTTTGGGCGGAATCCGACAACACGAAGCCGCCTTGGAACTCTCAAAAATGTTGGGGATCGAAACATGAAGCCGCAAAAACTGTTTGAGCCGCTGACACCCGAAGAGCGATTGGCCGCGCCGCCTGTCGCAAACGATTCACCTGACTCGACCGTGATCTGGCCAGTGCCGCCTGACGCGCCAGCGATGCAATGCAAACATCCGAAGTATGGCACGCCAAGCCAGTCTTGGGCTTATCGAAGCGAGGCTGGCCAGCTGCTTGGCTACATCGCGCGCTTTGACTATTTTTCTGAAGACGGCAAGCCAGCGAAGATTTACCAGCCGATCACATTTCGGGATTTGGGCAACGGAAAACGCGACTGGCGGTCTAAGGGCTTCCCGACGCCGCGCCCGCTCTACAATCTTGACCAGCTAGCCGCTCGCCCTGACGCGCCGGTCATGATCTGCGAAGGCGAGAAAGCCGCTGACGCTGCCGCGATCCTGTTTCCTGACTTTGTTGCCACAACGTCGCCGAATGGCTCTAACAGCGCGGATAAAGCCGACTGGACGCCGCTGAAGGGCCGTGACGTTGTTTTATCGCCCGACTATGATGCACCGGGACAAAAATTCGCTGACGACGTTTATGCACATTTGAAACAAGTCGGGGCCGCGTCCATCAAGCTTTTGTCTGCCGACCGGCTGACGTTTAATCCCGCAGCTGGCTATGATTTGGCCGACGCTCTTGCCGATGGCTGGACGGCGGAGCGCGCCGCTGAAAAGCTGACCGATCCTGCTTTTGTGCGGCTGTATCTGGACCAGATTGGACGTGCTGCGCTTCAGGACGATCTTGAAGCCTTGGCCGGATACGAACGCGGCGAAATGCCAATGGAAGCGATAAAGGCCGCCTTTGAATGGCCGTTTCGGCTGACCAAAAAGGGCGTTGAAAAACGGATCGAAAAGAAAGACCCCGACACTGGCGAACTCGAACAACGCTGGCTTTGGTTTTGTTCATATCTTGAAGTTGCTGCCGATACGCGTTCGGGCGAAAACGATTCTTGGGGCCGCCTTTTGCTCATACGCGACCGCGATAACCGGCTGCACGAATGGCCCATGCCTATGGCGATGCTTGCAGGTGATGGCTCTGCTTATCGCGAGCGACTTCTGTCGCTTGGCCTGACGCTCTTGCCAAGCAAATGGGCGAAAGACGCGCTTGGAGAATACATCCAAACCGCACGCCCGCCAGAAAAGGCGCGTTGTGTTTCTCGCCTTGGTTGGACCGGTCGCACTTTCGTTTTTCCAACTGAAACCATCGGAGGCTGACACATGGCCGAACGCATCATTTTTCAATCCGCGAGCAATAACCCTAACCCTTTCAAACAAGCTGGCACACTTGAAGACTGGCAGGCAATGGCCGCGCTTGCCGTAGGTAACTCACGCCTTGGGCTGGCGCTTTCAGCGGCATTTGCGGCAAGCCTTCTCTATCCAACCGGTATGGAAGGTGGTGGCTTTCACTTTCGGGGCAATTCATCATCGGGCAAGACAACACTATTGCAGGCGGCTGGTTCTGCTTGGGGCGGAGGCTCTAACGGCTATGTTCGCACTTTGCGCGCAACCAGCAACGGGCTTGAAGGCGTTTGCGCTTTGCACTGTGACAGTCTGCTTTGCTTAGATGAATTGGGCATGATCGACGGGAAAGAGGCCGGAAACGTCGCTTACATGCTGGCAAGTGGCGTTGGCAAAATGCGCGCCGGCCAACGTGGCGAAGCGCGCCCGCCAGCCGAATGGCGCATCTTGTTTATTTCATCGGGCGAAATCAGCCTTGCCGACAAAATGGCCGAAGACGTGCGCGGCATTCGGGCCGCCGCTGGCCAGCAAGTGCGCGTTTTGGATATTCCTGTTGACGCTGGTGCGGGCTTAGGCGCTTGGGAGAACCTTCACGGCTTTGCGAATGGCGACGCATTTGCCCGACATATCAAGGCGGCTTCGCTGGCGAATTATGGTCATGCTGCCCGCGCATTTCTTGTCGCGATCACAAAAGACTTCGATAACATCGCGCCGCAGCTAAAAGATGATATGGACGCCTTTTACCGGGAAGCCTTGCCGCTCAATTGCGACGGCCAAGTAAGCCGCGCAGCGCAACGCTTTGCCCTTGTTGGCGCAGCTGGCGAGATGGCCGCCAGACTGGGCATCCTGCCTTGGCCTGAAGGCGAGGCGATCAACGCCGCCAAGCGATGCTTCAAAGACTGGCTTGCTGGCCGTGGTGGCATCGGTTCTGCTGAGAAATACGACCATCTTGCGACCGTCCGTAAATTCATCGAATTGCACGGCACATCGCGCTTTGAGCCGATGGGGAGCATGTTTCCGACTGATGGTGCGGGCGAACCGCTTGGCCTGCGCATCGTAAACCGTGCTGGCTACCGCCAATTCCGGTCTGACGCTCGCGACTATGAATATCTAATAACGCCGGAAGTTTGGAAGTCGGAAGTCTGCAAGGGCCTTGATGCAAGCGCCGTTGCCAAAACCTTGGCAAATCTTGGCATGATGGATACCGAAAAGGGCCGATGGACAAAGCTTGTCAGGCTTCCGGGCAATGCCACGGCGACACGCGTTTACGTCGTGACTTCGAAGCTGTTCGAGGACGCATAAGCAAAGCGGACAACCGAAGAAAAGCCAAGTAAATCCGCGCAAAATTGAATAGATAAAATCTATCGAAAATGCTTGATTGATTGATCTAAACTATGAACATGTTCCGTATCACACGCGGGGCCGCATGTTCAACCGACTTAAATCGCTATTTGCATCTGAAGAGAAATCGACCTTGGCGAATCCATCGCCGGAGTTGATTGCCCTATTTGGTGCGGCACCGACCGCTTCGGGCGTTAGCGTCACGGCTGAAACTGCGCTGAAGAATTCGACCGTTTACGGCTGCGTCAAAATCCTTTCTGAAAGCGTCGCGCAGCTGCCGCTTCACCTTTATCGGCGCACGCCCGACGGCGGCAAAGAACGCGCGACCGATCACCCGTTGTCAGCAATTCTAAATGGCCAGCCAAATGATTGGACGTCTAGTTTTGAGTGGCGATTGTCGATGCAATCCGCGCTCTGCCTGCACGGCAATGCGTACAGCTTTATCAATCGGGTAAAGGGCGAAATTGCCGAACTGGTCGCGATACCATCCAATCAAGTCAGCGTGCTTTCAAATCCGTTGACGATGGAGCCAGCATATCAAGTCACAACCAGCGCCGAAACACGCGTTTATGACCGCTCGCAAATCTTTCATTTGAAGACACTAGGAACCAGCCCGCTAGTTGGTCTGTCACCGATTGAACAAATGCGCGAACCGATTGGCGTCGCGCTGGCTATGGAGCAACACGCCGCACGGCTGTTTGCCTCTGGCGCGCGTCCCGGTGGCGTCTTCAAATATGCCAAGACGCTGGGGCCTGAAGCCATGAAACGGCTTCGAGACAGCTTTACAAGCGCTCATGCTGGCGGTTCGAACTCTGGCAAAACTCTAATTCTTGAAGACGGCATGGACTTCACGCCGCTTCAATTCACATCAGTTGATAGTCAATTCTTGGAAACAAGGCGGCACCAAGTTGCCGAGATTGCGCGGGGCTTCCGTATCCCGCTGCATATGCTTCAAGAGCTGGAGCGGGCTACCCACAACAACGCCGAGAGCATGGGCCGCCAGTTTGTCGCCCTGACGCTGTTGCCTTGGCTGAAGCTTTGGGAAGGCGCTATCTCGCGATCTTTGCTTAACCCTGAAGAGCGCGCCGAATACTTCGCCGAATTTTTGATTGACGATTTGGTGCGCGCTGATTTGGCGCAGCGGTTCGCGGCTTACAGCCAAGCGGTCACGAACGGCATTCTAAGCCCGAACGAAGTGCGCTCTGCCGAGAACCGTTCGCCCTATGATGGCGGCGATCAATTCCGGCTTCCACTAAACACCGAAGACGCCAGCGCGCCTTTAATGGGGGGCGGCGATGGAGCGGCTTAACCTAGAAGTCAAACTTGCTGCCAATGACGTTGAAGGCACGATCACCGGCTATGCAAGCCCGTTTGGTGGCGAGCCTGACTCTTATGGCGACATCATCGCGAAAGGCGCGTTTGCCAAGTCATTGGCCAATCATAAGGCCGACAACACAAACCCGCTGATGCTTTGGCAACACAACCAGGCGGAGCCGATTGGCGTCTGGCTTGACGTTCATGAAGACGCATATGGTCTTGCCGTTAAAGGCCGCCTGATCCTCGACACGCAACGCGGTCGCGAAGCTTACGCGCTTCTAAAGGCCGGGGCCTTGAATGGCCTAAGCATTGGCTTTCGCACAATTGACTTTGACCGCCGAGCCGGTGGCGGGCGCGTGCTGAAGACCATCGATCTAATCGAAATCTCGCCTGTTTCTGTTCCTGCTGCATCGCGGGCGCGGATCACAGACGTGAAGACGGCGCAAGCCGACAACCCCGCCGCATTGGGTGCGGCTTTTCAAAGGAGCAAAGCCGACATGGCTGTTCAAACAAAGGCACCCGCGCCTGAAGCGGAAACTGAAGACGTAACTGCGCGCGTTACCGCGCTTGAAGAAACCGTGACGGGCATCGATACCCGATTGCAGGCGGTTGAAGCGAGCGTTGGTGACGTGGCTAAATCCGCTGCCCGAATCGAGTTGAAGCTAAACCGTCCGGGCGCATCAACCGAAGCCGCTGCCGATCCTGCCAAGTTTGAGGCAAAGGCATTCGTTAGCTTCTTGCGCTCTGGCCGTGAAGCCATGTCGCCTGAAGAAGTCAAGGCGCTATCAGTCGCGCCAGACACCGCTGGCGGCTACCTTGCACCGGCTGACTTTGTTGCTGAAGTCGTGAAGGGCATTGTTGACTTCTCGCCTGTTCGCCAAGCCGCAAGAGTTGGTCAAACCGCTGCCGCTGAAGTGCAACTGCCACGCCGCACTGGTCGCCCGACTGCGCGTTGGTCTGGCGAGACTGAAGACCGCGTTGAATCCAGCTCGACCTATGGTCAAATCGAAATCGCGATCAACGAAATGACCGCCTTCACAGACGTTTCGCAACGCCTGCTTGAAGATTCGGCAATCAATGTTGAAAGCGAAGTTGCCTTCGATTTGGCTGAAGAATTTGGCCGCCTTGAAGGTGTTGCGCTCGTGAATGGCGATGGGGTGAAGAAGCCTTTGGGCTTCATGACCGACAGCACTGTTACGGCAATCAACTCTGGCGCAGCTGCAACTCTTGGCACCAATCCAGCCGACACGCTGATTGGCTTCCTTTATGCCCTGTCGCCCTTCTATCGGGCCAATGGCGCATGGATGATGAACGGTTCGACGCTGGCAACCATCCGACGCCTGAAGGACACTACCGGTCAATATCTCTGGCAACCGTCGCTTCAAGAAGGCCAGCCCGAAACAATCTTGGGCCGTCCTGTCATCGAAGCGCCTGACATGGCTTCGATTGGCGCGAACGCCGAGCCGATTGCCTTCGGTGACTTCAATCGCGGTTATCGGATTTATGACCGGGTTTCGATGAGCGTCATGCGTGACCCTTACACCGTCGCGACCAAGGGTCTTGTCCGCTATCACGCCCGCCGCCGCGTCGGTGGGGCCGTGGTCTTGGCTGAAGCAATCCGCAAACTTCGCTGCGCAGTCTAAGAAAGGGCTTTCACTATGGCTGACATTCACTCCAACATCGGGCCGGTTACTGCAATCACGCCCGCCGTCATCACCGCGACAACGACCGGCAATGGTCTTGATTTGGCTGGCTATGCGACCGCATCGCTGGTCATTTCAACCGGCGCAATCGTTGCTTCTGGGAACTTCACCGCCAAGCTTCAAGAAAGCGATTCACAGGGAAGCGGCTTTGTCGATGTTCCTGCCGCTGGCTTGATTGGCACTTTCCCGGCCGTCTTGGCCGCCGATTCCGTCGTGAAGGTCGGATACCTAATGAACCGCCGTTACGTGCGTTGCGTGGTCACTCTTAACAGTGGCACATCCATCGCGCTTGCGGCTGTTCTGGTTCGCGGCAACCCACAAACCGCCCCCGTGTAACCGCGAACAAGCCCGGCTGGGAAACTGGCCGGGCTAAACCGCTTGAAAGAGATAATCATGGGTTTGACGCTTATAACGCCACCGCTACAAAGCGCCGTCTCTCTAGATATGGTGAAGACGCATCTTCGCGTCGATCACAATGAAGAAGATGCAATTATTGCCGCGTATGTGGAAGCCGCAACCCAAAGCCTAGATGGGATCGATGGCGCGCTTGGCCGCTGCCTGATTAACCAGACTTGGAAGCTGACACTGGATAGCTTCCCTGAATTCATCGAAATTCCGCTGCCGCCCTGTCAGTCGATCACTTCTGTGACTTATGTTGACGTAGCTGGCGCAGTCCAAACGCTTGCACCAATAAACTATCAGGCCGTTGGGCTTGGTGGCGTTAGTGCGGCTTCGATCCATCCCGCTTATGGCAAGTCATGGCCAACCGCTAGAAGCCAGCCTGAAGCCATTTCTGTGACCTTTGTGGCCGGTTATGGGCCGTCCTACGCTGAGATTCCAGAACCCATTATCGCACGGCTGCTTGCCCGTGTTGGTGCGCTCTATGCTCACCGCGAGGGGCTGCCGACTCCTGATGATGACTTCCTAATCAACTACAGAACATGGGCGTTTTGATATGCCTTGGTCTGTCTTGAAGCACTGCCCCAACGCTCACCCGCTCTATCATGGTGCAAGGTGTCCGCTGTGTGCCGCAGCTGGTCGCGCGCGACATGACCTTGCTCGACCATCTTCAAGCGCTCGCGGTTATGGCGGCGCTTGGGCAAAGGCACGATCATCTTTCTTGGCCAGTCATAATTCATGCAAATCATGCGGCAAGCCCGCGACCGTGGTCGATCACATAAAGCCGCACAAGGGCGATAATGCGCTGTTCTGGTCTAAGGACAACTGGCAACCGCTTTGCACGCCATGCCACAATCGCAAGACCGCGACGCAAGACGGCGGCTTTGGGCGTCCAAGCGTGGCGGGGGGCGCAAATAATTTAGACGCTGCTGCCTCTGGACCGGTGGGAAAAAAACAAACGCAATATCGCGAGAATTGGGGGTTCTGGTCATGAAGGGCCGCAAGCCGCCTTTAACCGTGATCGATGGCGGCTTCATGAAGGGCCGTTGTCCGTCTGCGCCTGACTGGTTCACGCCACAGGCCAAGGCCGAATGGCAAAGGTCTGCGCCGCACCTATTCAAAACTGGCCGGCTGCACCCTGACACGATGGCGACGCTTGAAGCCTACTGTGTGGCGGCTGGCATGGTGCGCGAAACCGAAGAAATAATGGGCCGTGAAGGCCGCATGGAAGCGACCGACAAAGGTCAAAAGCCGCACGCGGCATTCAAAATTCAAAGCGCAGCTATGCGCGAAGCCAGACTATTGGCTGCTGAATTGGGGCTGACGCCTCACCGGCGGCGCATGGCTGGCGAAAACGAAGGCAAGCCAACAAATGACCAATGGGATTCCGAACTTCTCGCCTGATCCAGCGCTCTATGAAGACTCAACAGGACGCGCTGACAAGGTTTGCCGATTTGTGCGCCGCCTAAAGCTATGGGAAGGCGATTTTGCGGGCAAGCAATTCAACCTTCACCCATTTCAAGAGGCGACCATTAGGCGCATTTATGGGCCGTCAAAGCCTGATGGTTCACGGCTTACCAGAACCGCTTGCATTTGGATTCCAAGAGGCAATGCGAAGACAACGCTGGCGGCCGCACTTGGGCTTGCACATTTTATGGGGCCAGAAGCCGAAGCTGGCGGGCAGGTGGTCATGGCCGCAGCGGATAGAGAGAACGCGGGGATTGCCTTCAATTCTGCTCACCAATTCGTAGGCCAGGACGACGAATTATCGAAGCGGGTTCGACCAATTGAGAGCCGAAAGACGCTTATACATCCCGGCACCAACTCGACCCTGAAGGCCATTTCATCGGAAAGTTACTCGAAACACGGCTTGAACGTGAGTTTCTTTCTTGCCGATGAAGTCCATTCTTGGACGCTTGGCGAAGGCCGCAAGCTGTTTGGAACCGTCAACGACTCTATGGTGAAGCGATCAAACCCGCTGACGATTATCATTTCGACAGCTGGCGCTGGCATGGGCGGATTTGCTTATGATCTTTGGCAATACAGCCTGAAAGTGGCTTCAGGCGAAGTCGAAGATCCAAGTTTTGCACCAATTATCTTTGCAGCCGATCCTGAAGCCGATTGGCTGGATGAATCCGAATGGCACAAGGCAAACCCTGCAATCGAAGCGGGCTTTTGTTCGCTTGAGGAATTGCGGATCAAGACCCGCCGAATTCAGCACTCGCCAGCCGATGTTTCCGACTTCAAGCGCTTCCATCTAAATATCTGGCAAGAGGGCGCGGCGCTTCCGTGGTTGCCGATCGATGTTTATGACGCCGCTGAAGCACGCACGCCACTAGAAGATTTGATTGGTCGCCCGTGCTTTGTTGGTGTTGATCTTTCAAGCGTTGAAGATTTGACTGCCGTGGTCGCAGTCTTCCCGGACAATGAAGCGGCTGGCACTCGTTATGACGTGCTGCCGATGTTTTTCTTGCCTGAAGCCAACATCGCCAGAAAGGCCGAAAAGGATCAAGCCGACTATTTGAAATGGGCGAGCGAGGGACTTTTGACGCTGACGCCCGGCAACGTGGTCGATCAAGAAGCGGTCATGGATTACATCATCCATCTTGCTCAAACCTACGCGCTTCAGGAAGTCGCGATTGATCGATGGAACTCGACAGCGGTCACAACGCGGCTTTCTGAAGAGGGTATCAACGTCAACCAATTCGGCCAAGGCTTCGCCAGCATGTCAGCGCCGGTGAAAGAACTGAAGCGGGCGATCCTTTGCGGTCAATTCCGACACGGCGCTAGTCCGCTTCTGAGAATGAACTTTGCCAACGTGGTCACTGAGAAAGACCCGGCTGAAAACGAAAAATTCACCAAGGAAAGAGCGCGGGGCCGGATCGATGGCGCTGTTGCATCTGTCATGGCCATTGGCCGCATTATCGCAAACGAAGTGACGACGTCACCTTATGAACAACGTGAAGAGGGCTTTCTGTATGTCTAACCACCAAATCAACCCAAATGCCGTGACCGTTATTGGTCTAACCCGTGTGCTCGATCCTAAGCCAAACAAAGGCGGTAACTCCATAATCGCTTATTTTGACGCTGAAGCACGCGGGTTCATCCTTTGCGGCTGCGCTTTCGTTCGAACCCCGGCGAATGGTTTGACCGTGTTCATGCCGAAGCTTAGCGATGAAGCTAAAGAGCGCCGAAGTGTGAAGCTGGTCGACGATCAATTGCGCACTGCCTTTGTTCGCGCCGCACAAGCCGCTTATCGGGCTATGGGTGGCACAGATGGCGAATGGATACCGTTAGAGCGTAATAGCGGCGATGCTGAGGGCATTAGTCGGCTGCTGAACCGGTCTGGCTCAAAAGAGCCAGCCAGTTGAGCCGGTGTTCTATTCTTCCTTTTTGCGCCATTCCCGCGCCAGTCTTTGGGCTTCCGCAATTTGGCCGGGGCTCATTTTTTTGGCTACAAGGTTACGAGTTCCCGGCGCCATCGGATCGCCGTTTGCTGCTGCAAGATTTGACCATTTATGCGCTAAAACAAAGTCTTGTGGTACACCAAACCCCATGTAATATAGGTGACCAAGGGAGCGTTGTGCGCTGCGATCACCTTGTTCTGCAGCCCTGCGATACCACATTGCTGCGGACTCATAGTCTTGCGGCATTCCCTGGCCGACGTAATACAAACCGCCAAGGCCTCTTTGCCCGCTAGGGCTCCCTTGTTCTGCAGCCCTACGATACCAGATTGCAGCAGTTGCAAAGTCTTGCGGCACACCATTGCCCAGATAGTACATCACGCCAAGTTTGTACTGCGCGTTGGGATCGCCTTGAATTGCATATCGCTCAATTACTCGAAATGCCGCTTTGTAATCACCTTTCTCGTATGCCTCCAAAGCCCCAAGATACTCCGTCATGGCAGCGCTCTTCGCACTTGGGCGCTCTGAAACTGTTTGCGCAACAGCTGTCGGCGCATAACCAAAAATGCCGCCAACAAAACCCAAGGCCAATGAAAATCGATACAGCGACAAGATGATAATCCCTTATAAAAATAACACTGTAACCAGTGTAACCAGACATTTTGGGTCTTTGGTTACAAGTTATATCAATGAAAACAGAGTTGTAACCGTTGTAACCAGTGTAACCAAGCAAAACAATAGATACAAGACTAGGTTTTGATTGCCGCGTGACCCGCCAAGTGACCGTGGGCCACGTTGGTGACTATTTGGTGACTCGAATTGTTTGGCTTCTTTGAAATATAGAAAAAATCTAATAAAAACTGGTGCCGCAAACAGGATTCGAACCTGCGACCCCATCATTACGAATGATGTGCTCTACCGACTGAGCTATTGCGGCACGTTTTCGATGTGGGTGGACCCACGTCTTGCTGTCGCCTTTTGGGGCGAAAGATGGGGCCTGATACAACGACGCAGGGGATTGAGCAACTGTTCGTGAACACGTTCTTGCATGCAGAGCTTGCTCTCCCAATCTATGAGGCATGGCTTGGAAATGTACCTGGCCGCCAAGGAGAGTTGACGAATGTTTGACGCAAATAAGATTTTCGCGGCGCTGCAAAGCGAATTGCCCAAGGCTATCTCTGCTATCAAGACCGAGGGGCAGGCCGGTGTTGATCGCGTTAAGACAGACGCGGACTCGAAGAATATTGCCCTAGGTGCCGGTGCTGCTGGCGTATTGGGTGGCCTTCTCTTGTCTGGCGTCGCAGGCAAGTTTGGTCGCCAAGCAGCCACGCTCGGCGGTCTCGCGGCTTTGGGCACGCTCGCCTACAATGCTTACCAGAAGCATCAGGGCCAAGCGGGTTCTGAAACAGCGCCGAGCGGTGTGTTTTTGCCGAGTTCGACACAAGATCAAGAAGCTGTGGGCAAAGCGACCATTCGCGCGATGATCTCTGCCATGAAGGCCGATGGTCAGATCGAAGCGGCTGAAAAGGCCAAATTGTTTGACCATCTGGCCAAGATCGACCTGTCGGACACCGAGAAAGCCTTCTTATTTGATGAATTGGCCAAGCCGCTGGATATCACTCAAGTGGTGGCTGACGCAACTTCACCGGAATTGGCGCTGGAGATTTATGCGGCCTCTTTGGTGGCGATCAATACCCAAGGCCCCGCAGAAAAGGCCTATCTGGCTGATCTGGCAACCCGCTTGAAGTTGGATACGGCTTTGGTCGCCAAATTACATGACGAGGCCTTATTGCCTGCTTAAAGCCTATCGATCGGCAAAAATTGGTCGGCCTAGCGCGCGCTATGGCCGACCTTTTTTATGCGGCTTCAGAGGTTGAGGTGTGACTGGTAAACGCGTGGATAGCAGCAGCCGACCGCGCGGCACGTAGGCCATCGCGCATATCCTGACGGCGCAATAGACGGGAGATCCGCGCCAGCGCTTTTAAGTGATCAGCCCCCGCGTCTTCGGGCGACAACAAGAGGACGACAATGTCGGCAGGCCGACCATCTGGCGCTTCAAAATCAATCGGCGGGTCCAGCAAGGCCAGAACGGCGGCAGGAGCCTTTAGGCCTTTCAGTCTGGCATGGGGAATGGCCACGCCTTCACCCACGCCGGTACTGCCCAAACGCTCTCGCTCCAATGTTGATTCAAGCGTCGCTGACAGGTCTACGCCATAGGCAGACACGGCTGCTTCAGCCAAGGCCAAAAGGACTTCATTTTTCGTCTGCGCTTTGATCCGGTACACGATGGCGTCAGCGCGGATAAGGTCTGCAAGATCTGGCATAAGGTCTTTTCTCGAATCGACCTGCGCCCCCGCACAGGCCGACTGGTTTGAAAAATACGGCGTCGTAATCAGCCCGATACACTAGGGGCTGGATCAATCCAACCAATATTCCCATCTGCACGCCTGTAAACAACGTTTAGTGCACTCGATCTGGGGTTTCGAAACATCAAAAACGGCGCTTCACCCAGCTCAAGCTGCATCACCGCGGTTGCGACGGGCATGGTTCGAATCACCGTCTTGGTCTCCGCAATTACGGCAGGGCCGGCAGGGACGCTGTCATCTTGCCCGTCATCTGCCTCATCCACATCATCGGATTCGATAACGTTATAGGAGGCCTCTTCGCGCGGCATCGGCGCATGATGCTTGGCGTGATGATCTTTCAGGCGGCGCTTGTAGCGGCGAACACGCTTTTCAATCTTCTCTAAAGCCGCAGCAAAAGCGGCATGAGGCTCTGACGCTTCACCGTTGGCCTCGAGGGTAATGCCGGAATCTAAGTGGACGATGGTTTCAACATGATAGAGGTGGCGCTGCTTGTCTAAAGTCACAATGGCCTCGCCGTCGCGCGAAACATAACGGCCGACACCGATCTCAAGATCTTCTTGGATTTTGCCCCGTAAAGCTTCCCCGACATCGATGTTGCGGCCTGTGACTCTGACTGTGAGATTGCCCATCTGAGGTGCCTCCATGTACCTGGGTGCGGTGGTTATCCACCGTCACATCAGTGTTGCACTGGAACAGTGCTTTGGGAAGATGATTTTGCGCTGAAGTATGGCCGCATCAAGGCAAATTGACCCGTTAGGTCGACATAAACAATATATTTATCAAAAGATTATCGGGTTCGATCAACTAAACCGTCAGTCGAACAAGCGGGTCAATTAGCCGACTCGGCTCATGGTCCTACGGCGCTGGACAGATGAGGGAATCCGCAGCGCTTCGCGGTATTTGGCCACCGTTCGACGCGCAATATCGACGCCCGTCTCGCGCAGGATTTCCACGATGCGATCATCCGACAACGGCGCTTCCTGCATCTCGCCGTCGATGAGGCTTTTAATCCGATGACGGACGGCCTCGGCAGAGTGGGATTCCCCACCGTCAGAGGCATGAATCGCGGTGGTGAAGAAGTATTTCAGTTCAAACACGCCGCGTGGGGTCGAGATAAATTTATTGCTGGTGACGCGTGACACCGTGGACTCATGCATCTCAATCGCGCGCGCCACATCCTTCAGGATCAGCGGGCGCAAGTGGGCGACGCCATAGGTCAAGAAGCCATCTTGTTGGCGAACAATTTCTTTGGCTACTTTCAAAATCGTGCGGGCACGCTGGTCGAGGCTTTTGACAAGCCAATTGGCATCGGCTTGCGCTTCGGCCAGATAGGACCGCTCATCTTGGGAGCGGGCTTGGCGAGACACACTCTCCGCATAGGCGTTATTGACCAGCACGCGGGGCAAGGTGTCGGAATTCAATTCGATCAACCATGTGCCCATCGGCCCTTCGCGGACAAAGACGTCTGGGATAATGGCGCTTGATTCAGCGCTGCCAAAGGTCGCGCCGGGCTTGGGTGTTAAGGCACGGATTTCGGCGATCATGTCGGCCAGATCAGCCCCATCGACGCCGCAAATATCATACAGGCTCTTGAGGTCATGCCGCGCCAATAAAGGCAGGTTCGCCAAAAGCGCTTCCATAGCGGGGTCATACCGGTCGCGCTCTTTGAGTTGCGCGGCCAAGCATTCTTCCACACTGCGCGCACAGACACCGGTGGGGTCAAAGGTCTGCAGGGTTTGGACCACAAGCTCCAGCGCGTCGTGGCCAATGCCCAAGCGCTCAGCTACTTCGGTCATGTCTGCGCGCAAATAGCCAGCATCATCGACGTGATCGATCAGATAGCTCGCGACCATGCGATCAACAGGGGACGAGAAGGCGAGGACGGCTTGGCTCTCCAAATGATCGCGCAGCGACACGGTTTGGGTTAGGCGGCTTTCAAAGTCTTCTAAGTCCTCGAACCCACCCCGGCCGTCGCCCGCTTTGCTCCAGTCCACAGTCGAGCCAATAGCCTCGCTAGCCGGCATGTCGGCATCGCTGTGAACGTCCTCATAGCTGGCATCTAGGGCGGACTCAGCGTGAGGATCAGGTCCGTCGCCGTTGGCGCACAGCTCTTGTGGGCCGTCGGAAGTGGCTACCGCATCGCGGGGGTCGACATCGGGTGTATCTTGGATGCCGAAATCTTCGGCGTCATCGACGCGCTCTAGAACCGGGTTGCGCTCTAATTCCTGCTCGACATAGACGGCCAGTTCAATGGTGGACATTTGCAACAGCTTGATCGCTTGCTGCAATTGGGGCGTCATAACAAGGCCTTGGCCCTGTCGAAGCTCCATGCGCGGTGCGATAGCCATCCAACTCGTCCCCGTTAGGCCTTAAAGTCCGCTCCAAGATAAACACGGCGGACGTCGGGCTGGTGTAACACTTCGTCTGGCGAACCCTCAAACAGGACCTCGCCGTCGAATATGATAGTCGCACGATCAATAATATTCAGTGTATCTCTGACATTATGATCAGTGATTAACACACCAATGCCGCGTTGCTTCAAAAACCCAATCAAATCACGGATGTCGGCAATCGCCAGCGGGTCAATCCCGGCAAAAGGCTCGTCCAAGAGGATAAAGGAGGGGTCGGTTGCGAGGGCTCGGGCGATTTCTAAGCGGCGTCTCTCCCCGCCAGAGAGCGACGTCGCGCGCTGTTTGCGCAGGCGATCGATTCGCAATTCGGTCAAAAGTTCCGTCGCGCGCGCTTCGCGGGTGACAGCATCGGACTCAATGGTTTCAAGCACGGCCAGAACATTGTCTTCCACACTCATACCACGGAAAATCGATGGCTCTTGCGGCAAATAGCCTAGTCCCAAGCGTGCCCGCACATACATGGGCAGCAATGTCACATCTTGTCCGTCGATTGAAATATCGCCGAAGTCGGGCTGAATCAGGCCCATAACCATATAAAAACAAGTTGTTTTGCCCGCACCATTGGGCCCGAGCAGGCCCAAAACCTCCCCGCGCTTCAGGCTCAGCGAGACGCCATTGACGACTTGACGACCCTTATAGGCCTTGCCGAGGTCGTTTGCGATCAAGCCCATTTCATTGGGCGGTCCGGAATTGGCAGAAGTATGGGGTCGGCTCATGGTCGAAAATCCCTCAAGCGTCTGGCACGATCGGGTTGCGAACTCATTTGGAGGCTGGGCCGCCTTTGGTCGCTTGGCCATTGTTCGGGAAAATCACGGCCCGAACGCGACCATCCATCCCGCGCATGGTCGACGCCCGTGTCTTAGTGTTCAGGGTCAACATCGAGCCTTTCAAGACGCTTTGGCCTTGCACAGCGACAACATTTCCGAAGAATTGCACCGTATTGGCCGGCGCATCGAAGATCGCCCGATCACCGCGGATTTTTTCGGTTGGGGTGACATAAAATGTCTCCCCTTCGGTATAGACTTTGTCAATGTCGCCGTTGGAACCATTGGTTCCGCGCAAATAGGTGACGCGGATCCGCGGTGCCCGCAGCACGGCCCCATCTTGCGCCACCGATGCATTGCCAACCAAGGTGCTGACGCCCGCTGCCGGATCATACACCAAATCATTGGCAGATACTTCAATCGGGCCATTGCTGCTGGTCGACTGCGCCAAAGCCGCGCCACCCACAAGGCCAAGGCCGAGTAGGATTACAAAACTGGGTGCAGCAAGCTTTTTTAACTGGGTCATATCAAGTCCATTGATAGAGATTCGTCACTTCTAGCCACCAGACGCCCGAGCCAGACATCAAAATTGTCAGTTGAGCTGGGCGGTCACGTTACCCGTCAGGCGCAGCCTCCGGCTTTCGGTATTGTACTCATAGCGGTCGGCGGCCCCCGTGCCTAGCTCCGATCGAATACGGATTGCGCCCATGCCGGTCAAAGTTCGGGTTTCCTTGTCGAAATAGGCACGCTCTGAGGTGGCTTCGCCATTGTTGAAAGTCACGCGCGCATTTCCCAACAGCGCAACCGCCCCTTTAGCTTCATCCCATTGTAAGGATTGAGCGGTTGCGGCCTCGCCGCTTGGCAAAACGATCTGCGTGCCGCCTTCCAAGGTTAGAACGGATGGGTCAGAAGTCCACATAGCCGAAACTCCAGTTGCCCGTTCACCGGTCTTGCGCGAAAAAACGACATTGCCCTTCAAGGACAAGGTTTGAACATCCTGCGACCAAATGCCCTCGTCTGCGGTTGCGACACTGCCATCCGCGGTCTCAAGCTTCGGCTTTTCGAGACGCACCGCCCCGGCGGGGTCGGAAATACTGCGCGTGGCTTTCAGGCCGGTGACTTTAAGCCGCTTGCCTTCACGCGTATTGCCAACGAATTCCGGTGCATCCATGACAAATTGGTCGCCTTGAACCAGTTTGCTGGTGTCAATCGCGGCACCTTGTACCCCCCGCACAATCACGCTGCCGACCAAGAGCAAAGTCGATAGAGCGGCGCCTCCTAGAAACACCAAGCGCGTCGTTTTCACGCGGATGGTGCGCAGACGCGCATCATTCGGCGTCATGCGGCGCCGGGCAGCGTGGATTGCGTGGGTGTCGAAAGTTGTCATGCGTGGGAAAAGATGTCTGACTCAGACCAACCCATCAAGTCCAAATCGGCCCGAACCGGCAGGAATTCAAAGCAAGCTTGGGCAATTTCATGCCGCCCTTCGCGCTTCAACATCTCAACCAGACGGGTTTTAGCGGCGTGGAGATACAGCACATCAGACGCCGCATAAGCCAATTGCGCATCGCTCAATTGGGCAGCACCCCAGTCAGAGCTTTGTTGCTGCTTATTGAGTTCAACACCGACGAGTTCCTTCACCAAATCCTTCAAGCCATGGCGATCGGTATAGGTGCGCACCAGTTTAGATGCGATTTTGGTGCAAAAGATTGGGCCGACTTCAATGCCCAGATAGTGCTTGCACATGGCCACATCAAAGCGGGCAAAATGGAAAAGCTTCTCGACCTTTGGATCGGCCAGCAAGGCCTTCAAATTCGGACAGTCATAAGCCGGCCGATTAAGGCGGACGATATGTGCATTGCCGTCGCCAGAGCTTAACTGCACCACGCATAAGGCATCGCGCACCAAGGAAAGGCCAAGGGTTTCAGTGTCCACGGCTACAACCGGCCCTAAATCCAAGCCATCTGGTAAATCGCCCTCATAAGAATGAATCGTCACGTCTAAAGCCTCGTCTGGTCACAAATTGCGGGTCCTGACGCGCCGAAGATGGGCTACGTCAAGCGTTGCCGTCTTCTCTAAGCCTTTTTCTGCTGCACCGCAAAAGATGTTGAATGTTGATTACAGGTACGGGTAGGTCTGCCTCTTTTAGAACCGTGCGAGTTCGAGCATAGAGGCGGAGATCATAGACCTTTTGGTGCGCCGTAGCGGACTTGATAGATGTGGGTTGAGACTGGATGAGTAGCGAACGCGATACCGACTCTGATTGGAACCAGCTTGGTGCAGTCGACCCCTTTTGGGCCGTGATAACCGATGAGCGCTTTCGCGCGGACAAGATGGACACCACCACCCGAGAAGCCTTTTATGAAAGCGGATTTGGTAATGTCGATCAGTTCCACACCGCCCTAAAGCACTATTTTTCGGCTCCGGATCATTTTGAAGCCTGTTTGGATTTTGGTGCGGGCGTTGGGCGCTTATTGGTGCCTATGGCCAAGCGTGCGAACCACGCGGTGGGCGTGGACATTGCCGATTCCATGCGGGCGGTTTGTCAGACGCGCTTGGATGAATTAGGCCTTACGGCGGTAGAACTTGTCGCCACGCCCAAAGCTGCGGCAGCGTTTGGCCCGTTTGACTGGATTAACTCCTTCATCGTCCTCCAGCACATTCCCCCTGCCCGTGGCATGGAGCTGATGGCAGACCTGCTCGCCACGCTCAGGCCCGGCGGCTTCTTGTCTCTGCAACTGACAAGCTTTCGCGACGCGCATTTGATGGCGCAAGACACAGCAGGGCCTGTGCGTAAGCTGCTACGAGAGGTCCGGGCCAGTTTGTTTCCAGATCCGCAGCTGGGGCAGATCAGCATGTTTGACTATGACTTGGGCCAAGTCCTCGCCCTTCTGACCCGAGCCGGCTGCCCCCGTTTCGTCTTGGAGCACACCGACCATGGCGGCCACCACGGCTTTATGATTTATGCGCAGAAAGTGGCGGGGTAGGGGGCTCGATATCCTCTGAATTAAGCCCAAACAATTATTTGGAAAACCCGCAAAGAGGCTGATTTTTGGCTAAAGCCTGTTGGGTGTGGCAACTTCTTTCAGAATGCGCCATAGTTTGTTGGCAACACCACATTCATCGGTTTGGAACACGATATGCTGACGCAGGGTGACGACTATCCAATTCATCAAACCGCTGAACCGATTGCCTTTTCGGGCACGGATCGTAATTTTTACGACCGGTATTTCTTCAACGGCTATCAAGCCGATGGCAGCGGCTTTTTCGCCGTAGCCTTTGGCGTTTACCCGCACCTGAATGTCGCGGACGCGCATCTTTCCTTCATCCGCGATGGCGTTCAACATTGTCTGCATGCGTCACGGCTTTTGGCGATGGAGCGGATGGATCTGTCGGTAGGGCCGATCCGGATTGAGATTGTCGAGCCCCTAAACATTCTGCGCATTGTCGTCAGCGAGCATGAGGGCATTAGCGCCGATTTGACCTTTACGGGCCGCGCCTTTCCGGTTGAAGAGCCACGCTTTACGCGCCGGATCGGGCCGCGCACCTTCATGGACTATACGCGCATGACCCAAAACGGGCATTGGTCTGGCTGGATCGAGAAGGATGGCGTGCGCGAGGATGTTGGCGGCAGTGTCGGCACGCGCGACCGTTCTTGGGGCGTTCGGCCTATTGGTGCCAGCGACCCCCAGCCCAACGTACCCCAACAAGTACCGCAATTTTTCTGGCTATGGAGTCCGGTGAACTTTACCGACGCCAGCCTGTTCTTCCACATCAATGCCGATGCAAGCGGCAAGCCGTGGAATAGCAGGGCGGTCTGGTGCCCAGACAAGGCGGGTCCGGCTGATAGAGTGGAGACCGAGCGCGCGTCCATGTCTCTCACCCTGATACCCGGCATGCGTCATGCCAGTTCGGCCAACTTGAGGATCGAAGCCGAAGGCCAACCAGCACGCGAAGCCGCGTTCCAACCCCTCACCACCTTCCTGATGCGCGGTCTTGGCTATGGACATCCCTCTTGGGGGCATGGCGGTTGGAAGGGCGAATTGGTCGTTGAACGTGAGGATATCGACCTGTCTAACATCGTGCCGGGCCGCCCCGACCACCTGCACATTCAAGCCGTTTGCAAAGTGACCCTGTCGACTGGCGGTGAAACGCACGTCGGAACCGGCATCCTCGAACAATTCATCATCGGCGCCTATGCCCCCTTGGGACTAACAAGCCTTGTCGCAGATTAAGCCCATTCCCACGCCGACCGACATCACTGCCGACTGGCTGGCCCAGCATTTGGGCTGGAATGTTTCTGGCGTCTCCGCAAAAGCCGTCGGGACAGGCCAAGTTGGCGCGACCTATCGCTTTTCGCTGACCGATCCCGATCCAGATGCGGCCCAGAAGGCTTCGCTAATTGGCAAATTCATGTCGGAAGATCCGGTCAGCCGGGCCACGGGCATTGCGCAATTAAGCTATGTGCGAGAAGTCAAATTCTACCAGAACTATGGCAACACCAAGCCACTGCCGATCCCAACAGCCAGATATGCGGTGGTGGACGAGGCGACCCACGACTTTGCCCTGCTTATGGACGATTTTCCAAGCCACCGCCCAGGCAATCAGCTCACGCCTGCAACTTTGGAAGAAGCCAAGCTTGCGATGGGTGCGGCGGCTAGCATCCATGCGGCTTGGTGGGGGGACAAAGGTCTAGACACCCATGCTTGGCTCAACGGATCGCAAGCTGCTTCTGGGATGAATGTCGACGGCTTGTTTGAGATGTTATGGCCCGCTTTTTGTGCGCGCTATGGCGACCAGATTAACGACCAAATCCGCGCGACGGGCGAGGCCTATTTGGGGCGGATCAATGATTGGATCACCCAACGCCCTGGGCCTAGGTGCCTCACCCACGGTGATTTCCGCCCCGATAACATGCTGTTTCTTGAGGGCGACCCTGCCCACCCGATTGTCATCGTGGATTGGCAAACGGCTGGGGTAGGAAATGGGGCGACCGATATTGCCTATTATCTCGGAACCGCCCTGACGCCAGAGATGCGGCGTACCCATGAAATGTCCTTGATTAATCTATGGATCGACCATTTGGAAAAGGCCGGGGTGCCACAGGCCGACACCCAAAACCTATGGGACATTTATCGCCGCGACGCTTTAGCAGGCTTTCTCATGGGCGTTCTCGCCTCCATGATCGTCGCGCAAACCCCCCGCGGCGATGCCATGTTCCTAGCCATGTGCGCCCGCGCCGCCGCCATGGTAAGCGACCACCGCTCCTTTGAGCTGATTTAGCAAGATAATCTGCGCACTGGAAAGTGCCTTATTTTTCTGTTTTTATTGGTATTTTGTACTTTCTCGGACTTCGTCAAACAAGAAAGTGGTGCCCAGAAGAGGACTCGAACCTCCACGCCTCGCGGCGCTGCTACCTGAAAGCAGTGCGTCTACCAATTCCGCCATCTGGGCAACGGAAGCGGGGATTTAGAGGACATGGGGGCGGGCGTCAATTGGCTTATCATTGAGTTAGGTGTCATTTCGCCCTGTGCGGCTGACTTGCTGGGGCGGGGGTGGTTCCGCTAAAGGCGGGGCCATGGCGAAACTGGTGATCATGGGCGTCTCTGGCGCGGGTAAGACGACATTGGGCACGGCCTTGGCGGCACGGCTCGATTGGCGGTTCTTGGATGCCGATGATTTTCATTCCCCAGAGGCCAAGGCCAAAATCGCTTCTGGTGTGACCTTGGATGAGACCGACCGCGCGGCGTGGCTTTCTCGGATCAAGCCGGTATTTGACGAGGTGGGGGTGTCGACGATTTTGGCATGCTCGGCGCTCAAGGCCGTGCATCGGACCAGCTTGTCGCCGGATTATCTGGTGCATTTGGTGATCGGGACTGACCTTGCCCACACGCGCCTGTCGACCCGCCAAGGCCATTTTGCTGGGCCCAGCATCCTGGCCTCACAATTTTCGACGTTAGAAACGCCCGATGAGGCGCTGGCTGTCGACGCTGCACAGCCGACGGCTGCGCAGGTCGATCAGATTATCCAGACGTTTGCACTCAAATCTGTGTGAGCGATCAGAACGGGATGGCGCGACGGCGCTTGGAGTAGGCGGTGTAGCCAGCGTTCACCCCTGCGCGGAACCCAATTCCCGTGCGCATCGGGGCCAACGTTACCCCTTCAGCGCGCTGATAGGTTACCGCAATGCCGGCAATAAAGAAGGCCGCGCCTTCGACTCCTGGATAACGGCGGTAAATGCCGTCCGGATTTTGCAAATTATAGACGAGGGTGAAGACTTTGCTGGCATTGCCGCCAGTGTCGAGGCCGATGGATGGGCCTTGCCAGAAGATTTTCCGTTCTTGCCCGTCCTTCATCACCAAGGTGCCTTGGCCATAGCGCAGGCCAAAACCGACTGCTGCGGCATATTCATCGCCGCGGATATAGCCAACCGGGCTGCCTTGGTCTTGGAACACGCGCTCTACCGCTTGGCCAACGCTGCCAGAGGTTTTGCCAAAGAAAGTTCCGGCCGCATCGATGATTTCCTGCTGGGTGAAGCCGTCAGGATTGGCCTTTTTGGTAGCGGTCGCAGCACTTGATGACGTCGCCGTGTCATCGGGTGTCGGCCCTGTCGTTTGCGCAAATGCAGGCGTGCCCATAGTCAGGGCTGCCGCGCAGAGAATAGCAAGTTTTCGGTCTAACATGATGTGGCTCCAAAATCGCCCCTTGGCTTGTTAAAACCAAACATGGTTAGTTTGGCGTTAAAATGGCTAAGCCGTGTTCAGACCTTGGACATGTTTCCGATCACGCCTCATCGGCATGCAAATCATAGGGGATGAGAACGGGCGGATCGTCCAACTCGTCGTACAGGGCCTGGTCGCGTGTGACCAAAGTCCGCCCGCTGGCTTGGGCCGTGGCCACAATCAGCGCATCAGCCAAGTCGAGCCGTCTTTCTTGCCGCAGGGCCGCGGCATAGACGGCAATGTCGGCGTCAATTTGGATCAGATGGAAACGGTCAAGCCAAAGGCGCATGGCATCTTGTTTGGCAGACGGCACGCCAGACATGATCTCCACCCAAGTGATGACAGAGATGGCCGCACCGCTATGGCCGGCAATGGCTTCAGTCGCGGCGCGGTGGCCTTGCAGATGGTCGATCAGAATATTCGTGTCGAACAAAATTTTCATCGAACCTACCCTGTGGTTTGGGTTCACGCGCACCTGCTTTCCGATAGACATGCACCTGCGGCAGCACAAGTCCCCCGCATGGCGCACCCTTCCCCTTCGCCCTCGGGTCAGCTAAAAGCCCGGCCAACTCCTCATTTGACCGACAGAAAGACACACACGTGGCACATCAGCATATCTTCCAAATGCAAGGCCTGACCAAAGCCTATCCAGGCGGCAAGAAAGTATTCGAAAACATCTGGTTGTCCTTCTACCCAGATGCGAAGATTGGTGTGGTCGGTGTCAACGGTTCTGGTAAGTCCAGCCTTTTGAAGATTATGGCGGGTCTGGATAAGGACTTCACAGGTGAAGCACGCCCCGCCCAAGGCACCAAAATGGGCTATTTGGCTCAGGAACCAGATCTCGACCCAACCAAGTCGGTCTGGGAAAATGTCATTGCGGAATGCCCTGAGAAGATCTTGTTTGATCGGTTTGGCGAAATCTCCATGAAGATGGCCGAAGATTATTCCGACGAGCTGATGGAAGAAATGACCGCCCTGCAAGAGCAGATTGATGCGGCGGATGCTTGGGACATTGATGCTAAGATCGAAATGGCGATGGGCGCGCTGCGCTGCCCCGACAATGATGCCGATATCTCCAAGCTGTCGGGCGGCGAAAAGCGCCGCGTTGCGCTGTGCCGCCTCTTGCTGTCCAAGCCCGACATGATGATGCTGGACGAACCAACCAACCATTTGGACGCAGAATCCGTGGCTTGGCTGCAGCACCATTTGGAAGAATTTCCGGGCTGCGTCATTCTCGTCACCCACGACCGCTACTTCCTCGACCAAGTGACGAAGTGGACGCTGGAACTCGACCGCGGCAAGGGCATCCCCTACGAAGGCAATTATTCCAGCTGGCTTGAACAAAAGGCCAAGCGGATCGCGCAGGAAGAGCGCGAGAGCGATGCCAAGTCCAAGATGATGGCGAAGGAATTGGACTGGGTCCGTCAAAGCCCGAAAGCTCGCCAAGCCAAGTCGAAAGCCCGTCTGGCCCGCTATGAAGAAATGGCGGATGCGGCCGAGCGCGAAAAGCAGAGCTTTGCCACCATCCAAATCCCACCTGGACCCCGTCTGGGCACCAATGTTATTCGCTTTGACGGTCTGTCCAAGGGCTATGGCGACCGCATGTTGATCAGTGACCTCACCTTCAAATTGCCGCAGAACGGCATTGTGGGTGTGATCGGTCCAAACGGGGCGGGTAAATCCACCTTGTTTAAAATGATTACCGGTCAAGAAGTGCCAGACTCGGGCTCCATCACCGTGGGCGAGAGCGTGAAGCTGGGCTTTGTCGACCAAAGCCGCGATCATTTGGATGATAATAAGAACGTCTGGGAAGAGATTTCCGGCGGGCTGGACATCATTGATGTTGGCGGCCGTGAAGTGCCGTCGCGTGCTTATGTCGGCACGTTCAACTTCAAAGGTGGCGATCAGCAAAAGAAAGTCGGCCTATTGTCGGGTGGGGAGCGTAACCGCGTCCATCTCGCCAAGACATTGCGGTCGGGTGCCAACGTACTCCTGCTCGACGAACCGACCAACGATTTGGATGTGGAAACCTTGTCGGCACTGGAAAATGCGTTGGAAGTTTGGCCCGGTTGCGCCGTGGTCATCAGCCACGACCGCTGGTTCCTCGACCGTCTGGCCACCCACATTCTCGCCTATGAGGGCGACAGCCATGTGGAATGGTTTGAGGGCAACTTCCAAGCCTATGAAGAAGACAAGAAGCGTCGTCTGGGCCTGACCGAAATCATCCCAAGCCGCATCAAGTTCCAGAAGTTTGCGCGGTAGATTTCCGTCTTTTAGTCCGTATCACCCCTGATCCGCTGCAAGAGCGTTGTCAGCGGAAGGGGTGGTAATTCTAAACGGGATTGAGCGGCGAGGTTTGCGACATGGGACCGGAAATACGGCCAAACCGCAAACTTCGCTGTGCTTTCAAAGAATTTTGTGGCCTCATCTGACGTGAAAGTCTTGGGGACATCAAAAGCGACAATATAGGTGGCTTCACAGAAAACGGCAGCTTGGCTTGTTTCTGTCTGAGCTTCCACGTCCGGCTCGTCTGTCGCCGGGTTAGGTGTGATCAGCAAGTTACATACGACCTTACCGAATAGCCGGCCGTTCTCTGGAGAAAAGTGTGGCGCATCCAAAATTGATTGATTGGTAAATTTTTGAAGTTGATCAATTTCTCGCAGCTTAGACAGATCAAATTCCCAATTTGACTCTGTAAGCCTAATATCGAGCAATTTAGCCTCTTTGACGGCTTGGTTGTAACTCTCTTTAGAGGATGGGTGGGCTGCTTTGGCCATTGTTATGCCGCAGCCTCTGCCGGCAAATATCTGGATTCCGCGCCATTGGCCGGTTCAAGTTGGGATGACTTGATCCAACCATAGGAATCCAACTTGACCTCACTCAGACTTGCCAGCTCTCGATTGCGCTTTTCAGCGCGCGCGTTCATTTCATCGATTTTTCTGCAGCTGATGACGAGTTCCTCGCCCATCGCGAAAAACAATTGCGCTGCCTTCTTGATGGTCAAATTGCTCGGATCACCGCCGAAAATTTGCGAAATCCGGGCTTCAGAGACATTGAGATCTCTTGCCAATTGCGCCTTTCGGATCTTCTTTTCTTCCAAAAGCCTGATCGCCATTGCCTGAACGTTGGCGATAGCCCGCTCTTCGGCCAAGATCATCTCATACTCTTTGTTCTTCATTAGGTTCTCCTAAACCCTCGCACCCACCACAAGCCGGTTTACCTTCTGTGCCAATCTACTGGCCTTTGAGAGGTCGCCGGGATCGGCTTTTTGCGTTTTCTTCACGGCAACATTGGTTGCGAAGAAAGTTCTCTTTGCATTGATGGAGCCTTGAACGCCGTACACCCGGGATTGTTTCTCTTTGAAGGCCCAAACTTGCAATCCGTCATGACGCCCTTCATCGAAGTTCAGTTTCTTGGGCGGAATTGAAACGTTCTCCATCGTGCAATACATTTTTTCCATCGTTGCCTGAATCTTAGCTTGATCTCGAAGTGGCAGCGTCAAAAACGCTGCTAAGCATTGTTTGTTCATCCAGATCGAAGCAACCGGTCCGTCGCAGAACATCTCCCACACGTCATCATCGGCTCGCGCTTCAGACATAGGCCACAGACCTTAACATATAACTTAACTCAAGGGCTGTGGGATACAAGATGCTATTATGCCACAGGCGCACGCGCATTCGATTTTGGGCAATTTCGCCCCCTTTTGATTAGTTTTCTGAATTTATGGAGGAATAAGCACACAGACTTACAATTTTTAAATCATAAGCACTATTTTTATCAAATTCAATCACAGCAAGATTTTTAAAGCACGCAAATATGATCCCGCTCCGCAGAAGCGGGTTAAGTGGCGACAAATTTACAAGTGGATCCGAAAAGCCCTATAACACAAACCGGCTGAGATCGCTGTTCTTCGACAAGCCTTCGACCTTTTCGCGCACGTAAGCGCCGGTGATGTCGATGGTTTCGCCGCCGCGGTCAGTGGCGTGGAAGCTGATGTCGTCTAGGACGCGTTCAAGGACCGTATGCAAGCGGCGCGCGCCGATATTTTCCACGCTGGTATTCACCGCCACGGCCACATCGGCAATGGCATCCACGGCGTCTTCAGTGAAGGAAAGCGTAACGCCTTCAGTGCCCATCAGGCCGACATATTGTTTGACAAGGCTGGCTTCGGGCTCGGTCAAAATGCGGCGGAAATCATCGCGGGTCAGGGCTTGTAGCTCAACCCGGATCGGCAAGCGGCCTTGTAGTTCAGGCAATAAGTCTGAGGGTTTGGCGACATGAAACGCACCAGAGGCGATGAAAAGGATGAAGTCGGTCTTCAGCGCGCCGTGCTTGGTCGAAACGGTGGTGCCTTCAATCAGTGGCAACAAGTCGCGCTGCACGCCTTCGCGGCTGACATCTGCGCCCTGACGCTCTGCCCGCGCGCAAATTTTATCGACTTCATCGATAAAGACCACGCCTTCGGTTTCGGCCAAAAGCAAGGCCTCTTGCGTGATAGAATCCTTATCCAATAGCTTGTCGCTCTCCTCGGTCACCAAGGGCTCATAGGCTTCAGCGACCGTCGTTTTTCGCGTGCGCTTCTTGGAGCCGGACAAGTTTTGCAACATGGTGCCTAAGTCGATCATGCCGCCGGGCGCACCTGGGAATTCCATCATGGAAGCGGCAGGCGAACTCACGTCAAAATCAAGCTCGATCTCTTTGTCGGCTAACAGGCCGCCACGCAATTTCTTGCGAAATGCTTCCCGTGTGCCTTGGCTAGCCTCAGTGCCAACGAGGGCGTCTAATACGCGGTCCTCGGCCATGGCTTCGGCCTTGGCGCGCACGTCTTTGCGGCGGCGGTCGCGTACCAGATGGATGGCGGCCTCTACCAGATCACGGATGATCTGATCCACATCGCGGCCGACATAGCCCACTTCGGTGAATTTGGTGGCTTCCACTTTGACAAAGGGCGCCCCAGCCAGTTTGGCCAGACGACGCGCAATCTCCGTCTTGCCGACGCCCGTTGGCCCGATCATCAGAATATTCTTTGGCGTGGTCTCTTCACGCAATTTCTCCGGCAAGCGCTTGCGGCGCCAGCGGTTACGTAGCGCGATGGCAACGGCACGTTTGGCGTCAGACTGGCCGATCACATGACGGTCGAGTTCAGAAACAATTTCACGGGGGGAAAGGTCGGTCATTCTACGGTCGCCAATTGTTCAATGGTCAGATTTCCATTGGTATACACACAAATATCGGCCGCAATCGCCATGGCTTTGCGGGCAATGGTCTCAGCGTCGAGGTCTTGATCATAAA
>NZ_JBMLTR010000142.1:0-2500 GCF_049239865.1 Aquidulcibacter sp. | reverse complement strand
AAGCGGCAGGTCAAGAGGCCTATGAGTTTCAGCGTCTACACGGCATGGGCGAGACCCTTTATGCCACGGCGCGCGATCTATTTGGCGATATGAATGTCCGCGTCTATGCCCCCGTTGGCGCCCATGAAGACCTGCTGCCTTATCTCGTGCGCCGTCTGCTCGAAAATGGGGCCAATACCAGCTTTGTGCATGCCTTCTTGGACGAAGATGTCCCAGTAGAACGCGTCGCCGGTGATCCGTTGACGGCGTTGGAAGCCGGCACGCGGCGACATTTGAAAGTGCCAGCCCCGCCAGCGCTCTATGGCGAAGCCCGCGCCAATTCCAAAGGCCTCGATCTGACGCTGGCCCCCGATGTTGTAGCGCTGGAGCAAACCATCAGTGCCCAAGCCCAAAAGAGCGAAGGGCAAGGCTCGGTCGCCATTACCGCACCGCAAAATCACAAATTCATTGTCGGCCATATTGATGAGACAAGCCTTGAGGCCCTCGATGCGGCTTGCGACCTTGCCCACAATGCCCAACCCGCTTGGGACCGTTTAGGCGGCTATGGCAGAAGTCTGATCCTGACCCGCGCCGCCGATTTGATGGAGGCTGACCGCGTCAGCTTGATGGCTTTGTGCTCGGCAGAGGCCGGCAAGACCCTGCAGGATTGTATCGACGAAGTCCGCGAGGCCATCGACTTCTTGCGCTATTATGCGGCTCAAGCCGCGCAAGAGTTTCAAAGCCCGGTCGAGCTGCCCAGCCCAGCAGGCGAGACCAATGTGCTATCCCTGCATGGGCGCGGCGTATTTGGCTGCATCAGCCCTTGGAACTTCCCATTGGCGATTTTTATGGGCCAGGTTGCAGCAGCTTTGGCCGCTGGCAATTCAGTCGTCGCCAAGCCCGCTGAGCAGACTCCGCTGATCGCCCAAGCGGCTTGCGAAATCCTCTATCAGGCAGGCGTGCCAAAAGAGGTGCTGCACTTGGTTTTGGGCGATGGGCGCACGGGTGCGCATTTGGTCAGCAATTCAAAGATCGCCGGTATCGCCTTCACCGGCTCGACCAGTGTCGCGCGTCTGATCGCGCGAACCTTGGCGCATAAGGACGGGCCAATTGTCCCGCTCATCGCCGAGACAGGCGGCCTCAATGCCATGTTTGTCGACACCACCGCTCTAAAAGAACAAGTGGTGGATGATGTCATCGTCTCCGCCTTTGGCTCGGCTGGGCAGCGCTGTTCGGCCCTGCGCCTGTTGTTCTTGCCGCATGAAACCGCCGATGCGGTGCTGGATTGCCTGAAGGGCGCGATGGACGAATTGGTGCTGGGTGACCCCGCCCTTCTTTCCACCGACATTGGTCCGGTGATTGATGGCGATGCGCGGGCCATTTTGGAGGCGCATGAAGCCCGTATGTCGCAAGAAGCCAAGATTTTGAAAAAGATCGACGTGGGTAGTTTGGCAGAGCAAGGCTATTTTTACGGTCCGTGTTTGGTGGAGATCGACAGCCTCGACATCTTGGAAACCGAAGTGTTCGGCCCCATCCTGCACGTGCTGCGCTATCATCCCGAAGCGATTGACAGCGTGGGTGCCGCCTTGGCGCACAAGGGCTATGGCCTCACGCTCGGGTGCCACACCCGCCTCGACAGCTTTGTTGACGAGGTGGAAGCAGCCGTTCCCGCTGGCAATTATTACGTCAACCGCACCATGACGGGTGCCGTGGTCGGCGTGCAACCTTTTGGTGGCGAGGGCCTATCCGGCACCGGCCCAAAGGCAGGCGGCCCCCACTATCTCCACCGCTTTGCCACCGAACGCACCAAAACCATCAACCGCGCCGCCCAAGGCGGCGACCCGCGCTTGTTTAATCTATAGGGGGTGGCTTTCCACATGGAAGCGGCAGCGAAGCCGGTGAACGGCAACGCGCAGCTCGTGCTGCGCGGTCCTTTTGGTGGGGTTTCTATCTAGAAGCGCTTTGGTGATCCTTCCGGCCCACCAAACCGCTAACTCCATTGTTCTTGCGACCTCTGGGCAGTCAAGTGTCCGTTTTCTATGAAAACGGATCGCTTAGCGACGCAGCAAAGCTGCGCACTTGACGACCCAGATGTCGCGGGCAAGCTCGATGATCTATTTTGGTGAAACCTAGGTTGCACCAAAATAGATCCAGATCGGCAGCACAAATTCGCCCCGCAACACCCTAAGGCTAAGGCGCGCTCCCCTCTCCCAGCAGGAGAGGGGAGCGCATAGATAAAAACTTATCCCCCACCCATCAAACCCCGCATAACTTAAGGCCATCTCCGACGAGAGGGCGTTGTTGCTGCAGCGGCGACACCGGTTGGGGATGGTAAGCGGGATTAATCGAGGTTGAAGTGGCGACCTCGTGTTTCATTGGGATTAGCTGTCCTGATGCCCGAGTGTGCTTGTGCCCGACTGCCGTGTGAAGCCCTTGGTCAAGAACTTAGGCGATGCCTTTGAGACACCTTGGGGAAGCCTTATGTATTTTTGGAAGCACATGCTTCTAAAATGAGGCCTTT
>NZ_JBMLTR010000141.1:0-2711 GCF_049239865.1 Aquidulcibacter sp. | reverse complement strand
AGGGATTTGCAATCATGGATAGTGATCGAAACGGGAATCTTTCGCCCCAGGAACTGAAGCAGGGACGGACTCGCCTGGAGGATCGACGCACTCAGCCAGTAGGCAAGCGAAGCAACTAAACTCGCATGCTAGTTTGCTATGATGTTAGGCCAAGTTGACAAACTCTTGAACCAGCTTCTTGCGACGATGATATCAGTAAAGCCGAGGTAGCTTGCTGCGGTTTTGTCGTATCGTGTTGCAAAGCGGCGGGAGCATTTAAATTTATTGGCCCGAAGGGCCGCAAAGCGCACCAGCGCTTAAGGCGGTTTCGTAAAGCATAAGTTGATCTGAGCCCCTGGGGTCCCACGTTCATTATGAGAGCCCTATTTGTTGACGCCGCCGTGTTTGGGGTAAACTAAAACTTTGCCCGAAGTTCGAAAATGACTCGGTCACAGTCAACCCAGTCGGAGCTTCATGTACAGTGTCGCCATTGCAAACGGCATAACGATCAAGTTGGAAATCGTCACAGGCCCGCTGCCAATTGCCACCCCGTATGCCGACCAGAGCGCCGTTCCAACCGCTCCAAGGGCTACCGCTGTCAAAGACAGATCGTGCGTTTGGCGAGTTCGTAACGCGCGGATTGCTTGCGGCAAGAATGCACCGCCCGAGGCTGCCGACGCTGCGTAGCCTAGTATCTCTATTAATTGCAACGTTTCACCTCGATGGCGTGCCTACCGGCAGCTTTATGACGGACCCCAATCGCGCACAAGTGGTCGATTAGGGTAAGCGTCCGGTCTGACACGCCTTGACCGATCAAGCGGGCTGTGGCGCGACGTCGGGCTTCCAGTTCCACGGCAACAGCTCGTGGAGGCGTTTGTTGGGGTAGTCATCGATGCGGGGAAGGTTGTCGGCAAGCCATGCTTCGGGATCGATGGCGTTGAGCTTTGCGGTTTCGATGAGCGAGTAGATGGCAGCATCATGCTGTGGTTGGAGCCGGAATTTTGGAGTCTAAAGCCGAAGCCGCGAAAAATTGCTTCGCTCGAGCAGTTCCATGGGATTAGTGGTCGGTGAATGTCGGGCTAGTCGAAAGGCGGCTATTTTGCCAAAGTTGGGATAAGAATTTTACTTGAAATTGCGTCTGCCAGTTTTGATACCAATTGGGAGTTTCCTTCCGTCAATGTTCCACCAACCATGAAGCCGGGCCAGTCCTTTATTTTAATCCACCCGTCAGCCTGACCGTCCAAATCCGTACCCGTCATGTTCGGGTTTCCGAAGAAGACTAGCAACTTACGGTTTTGGTCGATAACTTTTGGATCATCCCATTTAGCACGAAGCGCGTCATAGGTCCGGGGCATCTTCGTGGTCGAAGGATAGTCAGGATTTTTCAAGCTCACCGAGTAACTTGGCCTGTGTGCGGTTATATCTGTCCAGACCGCTATTACCGGATAGACAGCCTGTAGGGGCTTGCTGCCACCCTCGGGAAGGTCGCCTACCTTCGCCCAAGCCGAATCCATCGATTCATTAACACACTCTAGCCCCGATTCGGGCAGATCCCAACCACCACTGGCCTTCTCGGGGTTCACATAATCGCTGAACTTCGTCCTGTCATTGGGAAGATTAAAGAATGCGGAGGATTTCATCGGTGGATTGTCGCCAACCGCCTTCCAGTAGTCAGGATGGGAAGAGTTAATCGTTATCCATTTAGTGCCATCAAACCATGATGCAGGGTTAGTTCCCGTTAAGTTTTGTCCGCCGAAATCTCGGAAATAGATGACTCGCACGCGCATGGCATCAAAGGCCTTAATGCCGCGCTTTTCCAATTCGGCATTGAGGTTCGTCTCTAGATTAAGCGCATTGGTCTTGACGGCGTTCAATGTCGGCGTCATTGACCCTGTCGCGTCAATACACATCACGATGTCTAATTGCCGGATCTCCGGTCGCGCAATAGCTGCAGTAGCTTGCACGCGCGACGTAAAGTAGGATATTCCAACAAGTGAAGCAAAACGCGTCGGAATACTCAGATCTGCTTGGCCTTCCATATTTGCCTTATCAGCGGTCATCTTGAATTCTTTGCCTGTCACCATCGCACTCTCTTCAGGTGTTAGGTTCGCTGCAAAATGACGCTCTGCAATCTGCACCCGTTCGCCATCCGCATCGTCCAATCTGGCTGCAGCTAAAGTCGCCGCATCGACGGCCAATTGAAACTTGGTCTCCAACTTTGACTTTTCCGTATAATCCACTGTCATGCCTACTAGGAGCAAACCGCTGAGGGCAAAAAGAGCAAAAGCAATTGCTAGCGAACCCCGACTATCTGTTCTAAGCAGTCTCAAAAATCTTACAAATTTAAAGCTTTCCATTTCAAGATGCTCCGTTTTTGGCTGTCCTGATCCATCGCTTCAGACCTTAATGGTCCCGATCTAGCTTTGCTTTTGGTTGAGAAATCTGACTTGAGAATTCGATAACTGCACGTGCAACTGCAGCGGGTTGTTCGGGCAGGAGCGCGTGGCCCGCGCGATCGATTTGGACAATCTGAACGCGTCCTGGTGCCGCTTCTCGCACTGCATCTGCGTTTTCTGGAGGTGCCAGGACGTCCTGTAACGGTTGCACGACGAGGATTGATGCCCGTCCTGCCCCCCACCATTTGTCCACGGACGTGCGTTGGCTCGCGTTTATTTGTGCCTCGGCCACGTCACGCCGCCAACCATCCCGCCAAGCGGTTGGCTCATTACCAG
>NZ_JBMLTR010000140.1:0-2206 GCF_049239865.1 Aquidulcibacter sp. | reverse complement strand
TCATTCAGGCCAATCACGGTCTGCGAGAAAATGGTTGGGAACATGATGGAGTTGAACAAACCAATCGACAAAATGGCGATGGCCGCAATCTGCCCCGTCAACACCATGGCCAATGCAGCCAAGGCGATGGCGATCACGGCAAATACAGCCAGCACTTTGCCCGCTGGGAAGCGGCTCAAAATATAAGAGCCGGCAAAGCGACCAATCATGGCACCGCCCCAATAAAGGGCGACCAATTTACCCGCTTGGGCTTCGGTGGAGCCCAAGACGCTCGCTTGACTCAGATAATTGACGAGGACCGAGCCGATCGCGACTTCTGCGCCGACATAGGTGAAAATGGCGATGACGCCGAACAGGATTTTTTTATTCGCCAACAGGTGAAAGCCGAGGCCACTTGGCGTTTCGGCTTTTGCCATGGGCGGCAATAGATCGCGCTTCAGGTAGAAGACCGCCATGATCAGCACCAACACCGTGGCAATGCCCAGATAGGGGGCTTGCAAAGCCGCAGCTTCGGCGGCGCGCAACGCATCCAGCGCTTCTGGCGTCAGGGTGGAGATGTCCTTTGGAATTTCAGGCCCACCTTCCAAGATCAGCTTGGCACCGACGAAGGGGCCAATGAAGGTGCCAAAGCTATTGAAAGCTTGTGCAAGCGTCAGGCGAGCAGAGCTGGTTTCTGCGGCACCGGCAATCGAGATCACGGCATTGGCGGCAACTTGCAAGATGGTGATGCCCGCAGCCAACACAAACAAAGCAAACAAGAAACCTGGATAAATGCCTACGTGGGTGGCCAGCACGAACAGGACACAGCCACCGATCATCACGGCTAGGCCTGCGATAATCCCCCGCATATAGCCGACTTTAGCGACCAAATTGCCCGCAGGGATTGAGAAAACGAAATAACCCAAGAAGAAGGCCGATTGGGTCAGCATGGCCTCTGCATAGCTGAGATTATACAGCCCACGGAATTTGGGGATCAGAATATCGATCAGAACGGTCGCGAAACCCCAAATGAAGAACAAAGCAAGCGACATGAAAAACAAGGTTCGGTCGTTCACATTGCCTTGCTGCGGCTGTATCGTCACTGCACTTGGTCCGGCCATTTTAAGGTTTCCTATCCTCAGTTTTTCGTTGCTTTTCGTTTCTTATTTGGTCTCTCACTCAGGTGTAACACCCTCATTCCCCGCACGAAGCGGTATCATGTGAGCGTTCACATTTATAGACCCTAACCCAATCAATTTCCATTGTCTTGGGAAAATTCTTCGGCGAAACACCGCGCAGATTGCGGCCTTCGGGTAAGTTTCCACCGATGGCGAGGTTCAGAATCAGGTAAAATTTCTGATCAAACGGGGCCGAAGGTCGACTCGGGCTCTGATCAACATGCCAAGTCGCAGGCGTTTGCGTGGCATAGGGCACCCCGTCGATGGACCAGACCATTTTGCCGGCATCCCAATCCAGCGTGTAGGTGTGAAAGTCATCGAGGCGGCCCACCAATGGCGTGGTTTTGGAAAGAAACGTATTTTTTGGCCAAGCCCCGCCATAATGCAACGTGCCGAGGATGGTGTTTTCCACCCCGCCCGGACAATTGGCGCAAGGCTCACCTAAATTGACCGCCTCCATTATATCAATCTCGCCAGAAGCCGCCCAAGGACCATACACTTCGTCTGCAGGTAACAGCCAGATGGCGGGCCACGTGCCTTGGCCTTGTGGCAGGCGCGCTCGTACCGAAATTCGGCCATAGCGCCAATCGGCCTTGCCCTTGGTGACCAATTTGGCAGAGCTGTAAGGCAAGGTCACTTCTTGCGCACGTGCGGCCTTATTGGTGCGCTGTTCCACCGGCAAGGCATAGCCGCGACGGCGCTCTTTGCGGGCTTGGATGACGAGGTTGCCATCCTTGACGAAACTATTCTCTGGCCGCTCCGTATAGCATTGCTTTTCATTATTGCCGCCACCCCAGCAATCGACAGCATGGCTCCATTTGGAAGCATCAATCGCCGTGCCATCAAACTCATCAGACCAGATAAGCGACCATTTAGCCGGGGCTTCTGCTTGGGTGGGCGCACCTTGCGCCACAGCCTGATTCCCAGCGCCAATGGCGACGAAAGCCCCGACAAACCCCAGCATAATCGCCCGCAAAATCACGTATTTTCCGGCAAAGAACAGACCCACAGCACCCTCCCCTTTTCCATCAGTCTGCCTTGATCACCCC
>NZ_JBMLTR010000139.1:0-2308 GCF_049239865.1 Aquidulcibacter sp. | reverse complement strand
GACCTCAAATGGCGTGAGCATTTGACCCAAGTCGATCACTTGCGCTCGGTCATCCATTTGCGCGGCTATGGCCAACGCGATCCGTTGATTGAGTATAAGACCGACGCTTTCTCCATGTTTGAGAAGATGCGGACGGATTTGCGCAGCGACGTCACGCGCTTCTTGATGAACGTCCAATTGGTCCAGCCGGACCAACCGATGGTGCCTGCTGACTTTGACCCCAGCACAGCAACCATCGATGGCGGCTTTGGTGCTGGCATTGGCGATGGCATGGGTCTTAACCCGAATTGGCTATCCAGCCATCCGCTGCCAGCAACCGGTCTCGACGAAATGGGCGATGCCGCAGACGATCTCGTCCCATCCGCTTTGGGTGAAATGCCACGTGCTTGGCTCGACACACCGCGCAATGCGCCTTGCCCTTGCGGGTCTGGCAAGCGCTTTAAGGCCTGTCACGGCGCGCTCTAGAGCGGTTTGGACTTAAAAAAATGATTTAAATCAAGCGCTTGATTTCGGTCCAGCGCTTGATTTTTATTTAAGGCGCAAGACCGATGGCGGCCTTGATGTCATCCCAAGCGACCAGCTTGAAGTTCTGGGCCCCGCCAGCTTGGATGCCATCTTGGGCAATAAACAGGCCGCCGGGGTAGGCAGGCCCAAAGTCGCCGACAATCAACTCAATCCCATCGGTCTCTTCCGTCGCGCCATAAGTTCCAGCAGCAATCCTGAACCGGCCGACATAGGTCTCGTCACTGGCTGAAAAGATCGTATAGGCATTGTCGCCTTGACTGGAGACGAGGATATAGCGCGCGTTACCTGGCCCTTCAGCCAAAGCGACACCTTCGGCGTCTGCCACAATATTCTTGCCATCGGCCGCGGCGATCTTGGTGGAAACAATTGGGCCAGTTGGGCGGGCGTCAAAGCGCCAGAGGCCGACATCTTCTTCCGCCACATAGAGCCGCTGGGTCTTCTCATCGACCACACAGCCTTCCGATTGGGTGGCAAGCTTCATCGTGCGCACGATTTGGCCAGCGGGGGAGGGGCCAGCTAAATCCAACGCGACTTGATGGATGGTACCGTCCTTCAAGACCATAAAGGCATAAAGCGCGCCTTCGCTCTGGCCGAGGCAAATGCCATAGGCTTCACCGCTACCCGCTGGAACGGTGCCGAGCGGGGTTAAATTGGCGCTCTCAGGGTCTAAGGTGAATAGAGCAATCTTGGCTTGGGCGATGTCATTGCGGTCGCTTGCAGCGACCACAATCCGCGGTGTGCCAGCAACGGGAACTTCCGCTCGCAGATCAACATTATTCACCCGACCCGCATCAAAGAAGTCGCGGATCTTGCCGTCTAAGTCATAAGCATAAAGCCCGGCCTTTTTGTCGGTCCCGACGATCAGACTGGCTTGCGGGCGGGCTGGGTTGCGCCAAATTGCCGGATCATCAGCGGCATCTTGATTGGCCGAGCCAACAGGGACCGTCTCTCCGCGTGCCACCACATTGACCGCAGGCGTTGCCCGCGCGATGCGCTCAGCAATCGGAATCTCTGTCGCGCAGCCAGCAAGAAGCAGGCTCAAGCAAGCCGGCACGAGGACGAAGTTGGCAGCACGAAACATATTCCCTCCAATGGTTAGACCCTAGAGGGGCGGATAGCCGAGTTTTATTCCAACCTTATGACGGATTGGCTTAGGATGCAGTCACGGGCTTCAAACTTGCGTGAAAGCGCTTCCAGTTTTCGACATAGTGCAGGGCAGAGCCCGTCAGGAACTGGGCTTGCTCTGCCCCTACTTCGCGAATCACTTTGCCCGGCGCGCCCATCACGAGGGAATTGTCGGGAATCACTTTGCCTTCGGGGATGAGCGCTTTGGCTCCAATGATACAATTTTTGCCAATCACTGCCCGATTTAGCACCACGGCTCCAATGCCGATCAAGCTATTATCGCCAATCTCGCACCCATGGAGCATGGCCAAATGGCCGACGGTGACGTTCTTGCCGATGGTGAGCGGGATACCAAGGTCAGTATGGAGGATGGCACCATCTTGGATGTTAGAGTTCTCGCCAATGGTGATCGGATCATTATCGCCGCGCAAAACCGCATTAAACCAGACGCTTGCATTGTGATGCAGGATGCAATTGCCAATGACGGTCGCATTGGGGGCGATCCAATAATTGCCCGGCGCAGGCAGCGTGGGGGTCGCATCGCCCAAAGAATAGGCACCCTGAATAAAGCTCATGGGAAAATTCCTTTCGATAAGAATTTGTGACGTTAACAACTCATTTACTCTGCTAGGATGACATCGCAACAGAGATTCGCGGC
>NZ_JBMLTR010000138.1:0-12695 GCF_049239865.1 Aquidulcibacter sp. | reverse complement strand
CTCCGTCTCCGCCAGTTTTTTCTTATATGGCTAGGCGCTTTAGGGCTGTTTGCGGTTCGGGTTGTGGCACGAATATCGCGAGGGATGTCTCATTCTTGCGTCACTCCCCGGCGCGATTTTTGGCTGCCGTGAATTTGTTCGGCCGTTAGCGCGCTTCCCCTGTCCTTGCTCAGGTCCCGCCAGAAACAACTTTGCCGCAGGGTATCATTTTTCGCCAGACCACGACCGTTGTCATACACGAGCTCCAAATTTAAGTGCGTAACCGTGACGCCTTGGTCGGCTTCCTACCTATAGCCGATGCTGAATTGGACTAGACTACTTGTCTTGTGCGCAAGCGGTTCAAGAATGGCGAAAGCTAGCGGATAGTCATTTTAGAAGATGGCTAGCGGGCCACACCCCCGTCCTGATGATCCCAACTGAGAGCCCGCTTGGCTCTGTACTTGTGTCATCTGCGCAACCGAAGGCGTGGCTCGTTTGGTCAGCGCCTAAGCCATCAAGCACTTTACTAGGACTTGGCGAAACGGCATCTGCGAGACCGCTTTGCAAGGTCAGAATTGTCACCAAGCCTTGGCCCAAAACTTCTGAGATCAATATTTGGTTGGCAGTCTTTGCCCTTTCCTTACCGAGTGAATGGTCGGTAGAAACCAAGACACCACTCGCGACGGCGCAGTGTCCTGGCCCGTCAGGTTAAACCGATTTAGTTTCGCCCATTGCGACCTGCAGCATAGCCTCGATGCCGAGATTAGCGTAAACACCAGCTGTGACCTGCGCGAGATGGTGATTGTATTCCCTGATTGGTCCACCCATGCCGATCCGGTCGACCTCGGTGCGGAATGGCCGGGTTCCATGCGCCATAGCAATGATAGCAACGATCGCGTCCGCGACGATTTGAGGTGCCTGTTCTGGATTTTGCGCCAGAAAGCCCTCGAATTGCTGCAGCGACAATTGGGGGGCTGTGGCCATCGCCCCGTAGCTTTTGTCGCGGTCACGTGACGTTGGGTGCTTCATATTGGCAATGAAGCCTGTCGGGAAACCGCCTGGTTCAACGATGGCGACTTCAACACCAAAGGCACTCAACTCGGCACGATAATTTTCAGATAGCGCTTCGACCGCCCATTTTGAGGCTATATATGGGCCGTAGAATGGCATCGATATGCGTCCAAGTAAGCTTGAAATATTAAGGATCAGGCCGTTTCCGCGTGCGCGCATCGCCGGCACGATTGCGCGGATCATGCGCTGGACACCGAACAGATTGATGTCAAAGATATGGCTGAAATCCTCGGGACTGAAGTTTTCTAGTAATCCATGTGCGCCGACGCCTGCGTTGTTGATCAGCACGTCGATATCGCCGACATGGCTTACCGCTTCTGTCACGCCATCGGTCACTGATTTATCATCTGTCACATCAATTTCAGTAATTTCGGCACCGAGTTCGCGCAGACGCAGTGCTACATCGCGATTGCGGCCGTGGACGTCGCGCATGGATCCAACCACGCGATGACCGGCTTTGAGTAAGTCACTCGTTATGAGTTGGCCAAACCCGCTATTAGCGCCTGTAATGAGGATATTCATGTCTGTCTCCATCGTTCATGCCGGATTGGCGGATTGATGAAGGCGGGATAGAAGAGCTTCACTTTTTAGAACAGAGAGCGGATTGTGAACTGATGGTTGCTGAATTTAGAACAATCGGGCTGGGTGCTTTGCACGTCTTTCATACTGTTGCACGTCTAGGCGGTATAAGCGCGGCGGCAAACCATCTCGGCATGGCTAAGTCGGGGGTTAGTCGTCACGTCGCCCAACTCGAAGAACATTTCGCAGTCCGCTTGCTAGAGCGCGGTTCCCGTTCTGTGCGCCTCACGCCGGTTGGTCGTAAACTAGATGAGCGCATTCAGTCTATTTTGGCTGAGATTGATTTGTTAGGCGACATCGCCCATGCGGAGCGTGCTGGTGTCTCAGGCCAAGTGACGATTGCGGCCACACCAGAGTTTGGAGCGCTAGTTGCCGAGCGTCTCTTCCCAGAGGTTCGTCAGCGCCATCCTGATCTGAGTCTTGTGATGCGCACGGGCTATACTTTCGAGGATATGCAAGATCCTAACACGGATCTCGCCGTGCGGATCGGCAGCGTCGATGATGAAAATCTGGTGGCGAGGCCTATTGGTAGCTTTTCTCGATGGCTCGTGGCGGCACCTCAAGTGAATGCGACCGCTTCCGTAAAAACACCATATGACCTTAAGTCTCGGCCATGTTTGACCTTTCGCGGTGATCGACCCAGTGCCGCATGGCGCCTCATTTCAGGCAAAGGCGAAGCAGCCGTAGAGGTGAGTGGTCCTTTTGCGGTGCGCAACTTCACAATCTTAAATCAACTTGCGCGAGCAGGACATGGGATCGCCTTTTTACCGAATTTCATGTTAGACGACGATCTCACCCGTGGCTTTCTAGTCCGCTGTCTGCCCGAATGGGCGTCGCCTGCCACGCCGGTCTTTTTGACATTCCGTCCTGGCGCTCGAAAAGTTGCAAGGATTTCTGCGGTTCTCGACATTGCCCAAGAGGTCCTCCCAGATCTTCTCGAGCGTAGGTAAGAATAGGTTATGATCCGATGGAATCGATAGTTGCACCTTGGATGAAATCCAAGCTTGGCAGCCGTGGCTTCCAAGGGTCTCTCCAGTAGAAATCATTGGTTGGATCAAACCTTATTGCCAATGGCGGTTTGCAATCCTACGCCCTTTTGTTGGTGGCGACGGGTTCACGTCCAACGCCTTACCGTCCAGTTTGATCTCGAAACCAATGCGCGCAGAAACTTTGCTCTGTTCTGCTTTTGAAAGTGCCGCGAATTGTCGACATAGGTTCAGCCAGCAGTCTGCACGATAGGGCGAGGCGGGAATTTCAAACTGGCCGCCGAAACTCTCGAAACGGACGCGCGGGGCTTTGTTGGCGACTGCCTCCAAATTGGCTTTGAGGTAGGGCAGATAGTCCGCTCCGATACAGTGGAGCAGCGGGTCAAGATCGGCAGGCGCACCTGCGACGGGGGTGGCACTGGCAAGATTATCCGGCGTCGTAGCCCATAAATCTGCTGTCCATCGCAAGACATTTGGTGCCCGCTCCCTCAGGATGGCTGCCGGGGTTGGGTCGTGCGAGAAATGGCGAAACATGGGGCCGAAAAGCCCGAAATCGGCTTCGCAGGGTCGATCGCCGAACAGAAAGGGCCGTGCAGCAAAAACCGGCTCCAACAGATCGAGCAGAATTAGGTAATGGCGTTCTATGGCGGGGCTGTTTTCGCGGGTCACGCCGTCACCGCGTAGATATTCGAATTGTTGGCGCTTCGTTATCCAAAAGCTACGAAGCCACAGCGGTGCAGGCAGGTCGCGCAGTAGGGTTCTGGCGATTTGGCGCCCCATCAGCCGGGAATCCTCCGCAAATGTCCAGCGATAGTAAAGGGCAGGGCGCCAAAGCCATTCATCGAAAGCATCTTCAAGCAAGCGGCTCAGAAAGACACCACTTGCCGTTGATGGGCGAAAACGTGGCTCGGCCACATGGTCCTCAAAATGTGCGATTATGGCTGTTGTGTCGGTCAGCCAAGCCCCCTGCGGGGTGAGGAGTTGCGGCATCTGGGCCACCCCAGTTTCTCTGGCGCACTGTTGGAAGTCGGCCAATTTCATCTCGACGAACTTGAACGCAATGCCCTTGGCGCGCAGATAGGCTTCGAGTTTGCCTGTGAAATAGGAAAGCTTGAGCCCATATAAGGTGTAAGGCTGCTCCGTCATGCCACCTGCCGCCACCGAAAGACGTTAAGGCAGTCAGGCAAACGAAGGATTGCTGACACAGTGCGGGACCATGTTTTCGCCCTATGGTTCGGGAGCAGCATGTAAATATCCCAATTGGAGACGCAGCCTTGTCCGGTTTTTGGCATAAATAGTGTCATTAGGTCAATGGCGGTCAGACCTAGTATTCCGAAGGCCCATTGCCGCGCGTTCACCATTCAGTTTAGCGCTTGCGCACCAGTTGAGACACTTCGTCGTAAATTGCCGCCTTGCGAGTTCCCTTCTCCAATGGCCGCAACCTTTCGATTGCTTAGCACTAAGCCGCAAATGTCAGTGGCTTTGCGCGCGCGATCCTCTCTGCTTCCTTGGGTGAATGGATAGCTTCCCACAAATCCATCCGCCTTTGGGTATTGAGCCAAAAGTCGGCGCTATTGCCGAACACGCGGGCCAAGATCAACGCGGTTGGTGCGGTCACGGCGCGGCGGCCATTGCAAAGCTCGTTCACATGTTTGCGTTGAACGCCCATGGCTTCGGCCAATGCACCTTGCGTAAGGCCCAATGGCCCCATGAATTCCTCAACAAGAATCTCGCCAACACTGGCCGGGCGACGTTTGGAAGTGATCATTTTGGTGTCCTCACTGGTAAGAATGATCGTCGAGATAAAGGTCGCTTGCTTCCCCGCGCGCGCCGTTCCATCGGAAGATCAAGCGCCACTGCTTGTTCACCCGGATTGAATGATAGCCTTGTAAATTGCCCCGCAACTTTTCAAAGTGGTTGCTGGGCGGAACTCTCAAGTCGGCGTCAGTTGTCGCATCGTCGATCATTTGCAATTTTCGAAACAGGCGGGTCTCCAAATCAGAAGGGATAAGGCGAGAGCTTTGATCTTCGGAGAAGAAGTCCAAAAGCCAATGATGCCGAAACCCAATGATCAAGAAGTAGCTCCGCTAAAATTCTAGAGTTTTTGTACCACTCAATGGTACATACGACAAGCTTTTTGAAGGCTTTCTGTAAAGTGCGGCTGTGCTGTCGTTTTTGACTGCCCCCGCCCCACGCCGGAACCCCCAACGGCCTCACGCGTTTGATCGGTTCTCCCACTTTGAAATGGAAACCGTCATGCACGAAGAGAACATCAACAAAATCGTCGAACAAACCGATGCGATCCTGATCTCCAGTTCTAAGGTTGAAGGCGTTGGCGTTTACCGGCCTTCGGGCGACCGAATTGGCACGATCAAGCACATCATGATCAACAAGCGCACGGGCCAAGTGGCCTATGCGGTGATGAATTTTGGTGGATTTATGGGCCTAGGCGAAGGCGGTTATCCAATTGCTTGGGGTCTGCTGACCTTTCGGGAGCTGCCCGACGGCTATGTCGTCAATCTAACCGATGAAGAATTGGCCAATGGCCCCGATCGCTCGTTCGATTTGACCGGTACGACCGATCAAAAATGGGCCGATGGCGCGGCCAGCATATAGGAGGCGAGCATGATTGAAGACCCTCCCATCGTCAAAACTGGCGACGAAGCGCGTCAAGGCGTTCGCGTCAAAGGGATGACAACGGTTCTCGCCGTGTCCTTGGCTGCGGCCATCGTTTTGATCTCCATCATCGCTATGATGTCGGCGAACAAATAATCAGGCGGCCTCCTATCATCTTTGTGTGGCAGGAGGTCGCGCTTGGCAAAGCCAGCGCTTGCTGATAACCTCTCAGTTAGATGGTGCCTCAGGAAACTGGGGTGAAAAGGGAATGCTGTGCGAGGGTTAGCCCTCAAATCAGCAGCCGTGCCTGCGACCGTAAGCGGATAGCCGCGTTTCTCTTGGCCAAAGCCAAGATGTGCCACTGGGCCCCAAATGGGTTCGGGAAGGCCGAAACAAAGCCGTGACCCGTAAGTCGGGAGACCTGCCATCGCCGTCGTTCGTCCGTCCTGCCAGGGTCAGCGGGAAGGCCGGAGTTTACCTCCGATGCAACGACTGCAGGACGTGGGGCGCATGGTGCGCACCCGCCACTCTTGCATGCAAGGAGGATTGGCCGTGGATCAGCGGCCAACTAAAATCAATGACACGCAAACTTTGCCTCTTGGCAAGAACACTACTCGTGCCCGTCAGTGTGGCACTTTCCCCCTTCGCCTTTGTCACTTCGGTTGCCGCGCAAAGCGCCTTAGCCGCCCCGGCAGCCGGGCAAGCTGAAACCATTGTGGTCACCGCTACTCGGACTCCAACGCGGGCGTCGCGGGTTGGTTCCTCGGTTACGGTGATTGATGCCCCCGCGATTGCCCGCGCCCAGTCCATTCCTGTGATTGACCTGTTGCGTGATGTACCAGGCGTTGCCTTTAGCCGGACGGGTGGGGTCGGCAGTCTGACCACGGTGCGCATCCGCGGTGCGGAAAGCGACCAGACTGTCCTTTTGATCGACGGGGTGAAGCTTAACGATCCATCTGGCCCTGGTGGCGGGTTTAACTTCGCCAATTTGTTGGTTGGCAATCTCGAACGGATTGAAGTGCTACGTGGGCCGCAGTCGACTTTATATGGCAGCCAAGCCATGGGGGGCGTGGTGCAGATCATCACACGTTCGGGCGATGTGCCGTTTGGGGCCTCGGTCACGCTAGAAGGCGGGGATTTAAACACCAAGCGGGCGCGCGGTTCGGTGCGTGGGCAATTCGGCGACCTTTCGTATGTTCTAGCCGCAGGCCAGTTTGAGACCGATGGTGTCAGTTCGGCCAAGGCGGGCAAAGAGCGCGATGGCTATAAAAACACACTTGCGCAAAGTCGCCTCGACTATGCCTTCAATGATCACTTGAGCTTGGAAGCACGCGTCTTTTGGTCGGATAGCGATGTGGGTATCGATGGCTTCCCCGCGCCCAGTTTCGTGTTGGCTGACACATTAGAGAGATCAGAGACCGAGGAATTGATCGTCTATACGGGGGCAAATCTGACTTTGTTAGACGGCCGGTCGCGCACGCGCTTTGGGATTAGTGAAACCCAAACCGACCGAACCAATCTGAACCCCACTTTGGCCGTTCAAAACACCTTTGTCGGCAATGGCACCAATCGGCGGGCAGAGTTTCAATCAAGCTTGGACGTGACGCCACAGTTCCAGATTGTAGGTGGGGGTGAGTTTGAGCAATCCCGTCTGCGGACGGCCAGCCCATCGGTTTCCAATCCTAACCCCAGCCCCTTGCGGGCCAAGAGCGAATTAAGCGCGCTTTATTTGCAGGGCCAAGCCTCGCCTGCGTCTTGGTTGACGGCGACCTTGGGGGTGCGCTGGACCGACCATGATAGCTTTGGCGAAGCCCTGAATACGCGGGCAACGCTTGCGGCTTCCCTGAACCAAGGCAACACAATTGTGCGGGCGGCCCTGGCCGATGGCTTCAAGTCCCCGACGCCATTTCAGCTCTTCTCCAACTTTGGCAATGGCAAGCTACAACCCGAAGAAGCAAGCTCGGCAGAAATCGGGGTGGAACAGGCTTGGTTCTCACGCCGCTTGATCGGGTCGATCACCTATTTCCAGCGTGACACGATTAACCAGATCGACTTTGTCTCGTGCTTTGGCAATCCGGCGGCCATTTGCGTCGGGCGTCCAAGCGGGACCTATGACAATATTGCCCGCACCAAAGCCGATGGCACCGAGTTCACGCTGGAAGCCAAGCCAACCCCGCAACTTAGCCTGTCGGCAGGCTTTGCGACCTTGGATGCGCGCAACAAAGTTCGCGGTACAGCCAATTTCAATCGCCTTCTGCCGCGTCGCGCCAAGGAGACGGGCTTTACCACCATCGGCTATGTGTTCGACTTTGGTCTCGATTTCTCTGCGACCTATTCGCGTATAGGCGATAGCTTCAACAATGCGAGCAACACGGTAGTGATCAAGGGCTATGATCTGGTGACCTTGCGGGCGAGCCAGAAGATCAATGCCCATTGGACCGTCTTTGCCCGCGTCGAAAATGCGGGTGATGAGATTTATGAGACAATCACCGGCTATGGCTCGCCACGGCGACAGACATTGGTGGGGCTACGTGCGACCTTCTAAACTGGTCCTTGTCTTCTGCTTGTCGGTTGCGGCGGGGTGTTCCTCGCCGCAACCACAAGGCGCTGTGGCCCCTTACAATCAGGGCGAAGCGCCGTTGCGCGTTGTGTCACTCGATTTTTGTGCCGACCAATTTGTCATCAAGCTGGCAAACCGGGCTTCCATTGTTGCGGTCTCGCCCGATGCCACACGAGATTTCTCCTTCATGCGCGCCGAAGCCAAGGGCTTGAGGCAGGTTCGCCCAGATGCGGAGACGATTTTGGCCCTCAAGCCGGATGTGGTTGTCCGCTCTTACGGTGGTGGGCCGCAGATGGTGCCGTTTCTCGAAAGGGCGGGCATCAAAGTCCATCAAATCGGCTGGGGCGAGGATTTCACCGCTGTTCGCACCAATGTGCGCGAAGCCGCCGAAGCCTTAGGCCAACCCGCACGCGGCGAGGCCTTGGTGGCTGACTTCGATCGCAGGCTTGCAAGTCTAAAGCCCGCGCCACAGGTTTCAGCCCTTTATGTTACCCCAGGTGGCGTAACCACCGGGCCGGGCTCACTCGTTGATCGCATGATGGTCAAGGCAGGGCTGGTCAATTTTCAAACACAAAAGGGCTGGAATCCGCTACCCCTAGAGCGCTTGGCAACCGAGCAGCCAGCCATGGTGGTGACGGCCTTCTTTACCGCGCAAAGCCCACATCAGGATTATTGGAGCCAAGCGCGCCATCCGCTGGTGCGCCAGATGCTGACCGACCTGCCAGTTGCCCGCCTTGATGGTGGCGCAACAGCTTGTAGTGGGTGGTTTATGGTCGACGCCATGGAGGCGATGGCCGCTACAGGTCGCAGCATCCACGCCAAGACGGGCGCTTTGCCCAAGGATTTGCAGCCATGAAGGTGCAAAACCACACGCCGACTTTGATCCTGACGCTGGTGGTTTTAAGCGTGCTGGCGCTCGCTGCGTCCTGCTTGATGGGCGTCACACCTTTACCGCTTAATCGCCAATTGGCTGCCTTTGTCGGGGCAGGGGATGCGCAAGCAGAGTTGATTGTCTGGGAAATTCGTCTCCCTCGCGCCTTGGCGGCCTTTGTCGTTGGCATGGCGCTGGCGGGCAGTGGGGCAGCGCTACAAGGCCTCTTACGCAATCCATTGGCAGAGCCCGGCGTGCTGGGCGTTTCGGCGATGTCCAGCCTATTTGCCGTCATCACCATTTACTGGGGCTTTGTACAGGTTTCGCCTTGGGTGTTGCCCTTAGCCGCTATCGCTGGGGCCTTGCTCGCGACAGGACTACTCGCCCTCGTCGCGCCACGAGTCCAATCGGTTGTGACTTTGGTGCTCGTGGGCGTTGGGATATCCAGCCTCGCTGGGGCCTTTATGTCACTCCTCCTCAATCTGGCCCCCAATCCTTTCACCTTGTCGGACATGATGAATTGGATGATGGGATCGGTCGCCAATCGGTCGCTGGAAGACCTGTGGCTAGCCGCGCCCTTCCTTGTGGCAGGCGCTATCGCGATCGGGTTGGCGGCACCTGGCCTGCGGGCTTTGACCTTGGGCGAAGAGGCCGCCAGCGCAATCGGTTTAGATGTGGGCCGTTCGCGCATCTGGGTGGTGCTGGGGACAGGGCTTTTGACCGGGGCGGCGGTCTCTGTTGCAGGGGCGGTCGGCTTTGTTGGCATTATCGCGCCGCATTTGGTGCGACCACTCGTGGGCCATGACCCGGCGCGCACCCTCTTGCCCGCAGCCTTGTTAGGCGGCCTCGTGCTGGTGGTCGCAGATCTGATCGCGAGGCTCGTGCCCACAGGCCAAGAGCTCAAGCTTGGCGTCGTCGCCGCTTTGATCGGCGCGCCCATCTTCATCTGGATTGCCGTCCGTCGCCGCACGCTGGAGGCCGATCAATGAGCCTGAAGCTGCATGAGGCCAGCGTCACCCTGCAAGGCGCACCGCTTTTGCGAGACGTCTCGTTTGAAGTTCAGCCGGGCAAGCTCGTGGGGCTTTTAGGCCCGAATGGTGCTGGCAAGACCACCGCCGTGCGTGCGCTCCTCGGCTTGCAGCCCCTCACTGCGGGGCAAGCCTATCTGGACTCACAACCGGCTCACAGCCTGAGCGCCAAGCAGCGGGCTTTAACTGTCTCCTATCTGCCCCAAGCCCGCAAGCTGGCTTGGCCAATCTCCGTGCGGGAGGCCGTTGCACTCGGCCGCTTTGCTTATGGTGGGCCGATGGGGCGTCTCGGGCCCGCCGATTCCGCTGCGGTTGAGGATGCCTTGAGCCGCTGTTCGCTCAAGGGCTTTGAAGATCGCGCCGTCACCAGCCTGTCGGGAGGGGAGTTGGCGCGCGTGCATCTGGCCCGTGCACTTGCCGCCCAAGCGCCTGCTCTAATCGCCGATGAACCGACAGCCGCACTCGACCCCGGCCACAGTTATGACGTCTTGGCCGCCCTGCAGGCCCAAGCACGCGCAGGCCAAGCGGTGCTGGTCGTCCTACATGACCTCGCTTTAGCCGCGCGCTTCTGTGATGAGATCATCCTCTTGAACCAAGGCCAGCGCGTGATCCAAGCCCCACCCCAAGAAGCCTTGACCCCACCGATTCTAGCAGAGGTCTATGGCGTGAACGGCAGTTGGCACCGCGACCAATTGATTTTGTCAGGCAGAATCTAGCGCCAGTTTTGGACAGATCAAATGCGTGCGGCGGAAATTTGTGGATATCTTTGCCATCGGTTACCAAAAGTCTGCTTTTCGACACCAATTTAGACGTCCAATATAATTGACACATTTTTCGGGCTATTTTAACTTCCGCCGCGTCGATGATTTTGGCGCTATTGTGACCTTTGTATTCAGGTTTTAAAGTAAATAATTTAGCCTTTTGTAGTATTAAATTCACATTTCTGCGAAGATCAATTAAAGCCAAAGCCCTATCTAGATCAGTTTTTCTCCAAATTGGGGAATTATGTAACCTTTAGTAACCATATTAGGGTAAACAAGTTAACTGTATTAAATTTCAGTTTACTATATTTTTGTGATTGCCAGCAAATTACCCGTCGGTTAAGAAACGATTAAGCGCTTCGGTTCGGGGCGGTGGCCTTGTTTCGGCACCCTATGACGAACGCCCATTTCCAGTGTGTGTATTTCATAAAAACAAAACCTCATTGGTGGGGGCCGTTATGGCAAATTATCGTGGGAAGTCGCAGCAGTTCGTCTGCGCGCTCAGTTTCGCCGGATTGTTCGGCGCAGGCTTTATTGCCTTGACATTGCCCTCGGCAGCGTCGGCGCAAGACCTGACCTATAAGCCGATCAACCCAACTTTTGGCGGCAATTCCTTCAACTCGAACCACCTCCTGGGCGTGGCCAACGCACAGAATGATTATCGCGACAAGCGGCCCTCAACCAGCACGTCGCAGGCCGACGCTTTTGCGCGGCAATTGCAATCACGCCTCTTATCCGCCGTCTCGTCGCAAATCGTCGACGCCATCTTTGGCGACAATCCCCAAGAGCGTGGCAAGATCTCGCTGGGTGGGCAGACGATTGAGTTTGTGCGCGACCTCGTCAACGTCACCATCACCATTACCAATGACACGACTGGTGAAGTCACCACTTTGGTGGTGCCGCTCTTTGTGGAAATCAAATGATGCGCGCCCTGATCCTGTCACTCAGCCTGTTGAGCCTAGGTGGGTGTGTCTCCACCACGGCCAAGATGATGCCGATGGGCAAGAACCCATCGCTGCCGGCGATCCAACAGCAGACCAGCACCCAGCGCCTATTACAGGGCCTGCCAGCAGCTGAACGGCCGGTACCGGTTGCCGTCTACAACTTCTCTGACCAGACGGGTCAGTTCCGGTCGTCCGAAACAGGCCAAACCCTGTCGCGCGCGGTCAGTCAGGGCGGCACCTCCATCCTAATGAAGGCCTTGCAAGATGCCGGGCGGCGCAATTGGTTCACGGTGTTAGAGCGGGAAAACCTGTCTAACCTCTTGAATGAGCGGCAAATCATCCGCGAAATGCGCGAGCGTTATTTGGGCGAGACCAAGGTCAACCCAGAAGCTCTCCCATCCCTTCTCTTCGCTGGCGTGATTTTGAGCGGGGGTGTCGTCGGTTATGACACCAGCACCATGACAGGCGGGGCAGGGGCGGGCTTTTTGGGCATAAGCGCCCGCACCGAATATCGCCAAGATACGGTCACCGTCGCCTTGCGCGCCGTCTCGGTCCGCACCGGGGAAGTCTTGGCCCAGGTCACCACCACCAAATCCATCGCCTCTTATGCGGTGGGCGGCGGGGCCTTCCGCTATGTCGGCTTCAAACAGCTCTTGGAAGCTGAGACTGGCATGACGACGAATGAGCCCGATCAAGTCGCCTTGCAGCAAGCCATCGAGAAGGCAGTCTATGCCTTGATCATGGAAGGGGCAGAGCAACAATTATGGGCCTTCTCTGACACCAAGCGCGGCGGCGAACTCCTCGCCAGCTACCGGGATGAGCGCGAGGGCAAAGTCACCGCCGAGCAAGTGCGTGAAGCGACTAAGAAGGCCGAAAAGCGTCAAAAGAAGCAAAAACCCGCGCGCAAGGTCGAGGCAAAGCCGACAGCCAATGCCACCCCCGCGCGCCCCAAGATAGCCGCCGTCCAGCAGGTGCCGCTTCGCGGTCCGCAAACCATCGCTGAGACCGAGCTTACACCTTCTGCCCCTCGCAATCCCGCGACCGGCAAATCCGAACCGACCGCTAGGCCGGGAAATTAAAGGGGGGCGACCAGATCGATCAATCCTCTTGCATGCAGTGGCTAAGGCCTGTGACCCCACAGAAGCTTTAGGCCCTAGAACGATAAAATTGTAAATTACCCTGTTGAGAATGCTGGGATTTTCCAGCGAGAAACACAAAACAGTCGAGACATTCCGTCTGACTGAATACTGGAGCTATGACAATGAAAAAGCTAATTTTGGCATCTGTATCCGCCGTCGCA
>NZ_JBMLTR010000137.1:0-2740 GCF_049239865.1 Aquidulcibacter sp. | reverse complement strand
CCGCCCGCCACGTTCCAATACAGAAAGCCACAACAGGCGAGGGCCGAGATCAGGCCATAAATGGTTACCTGAAATGCTGGGCTCGAATGTGCAAAGCTGGCAAACCCGCACACCACACTGAGGAAGACGAGGCCCACCATGCTGGAGCCAATCGACAAACCGTTTGCCCCGTCCATGAAATTGACGACATTGACGATCACCAAGAGCCACAAGAGCGTCCCAAGACCACCCAACACAGGCCCAAGTTGCCAGATTGCCCCGTCCCAGAGCGGGAGAGCCTCGATCCGCGCGCCCCAAATGACAAAGCCAGACGTAATCGCCACTAGGATCATCAGTTTTATCTTAGGGCCAAGTGCCGCCCGGTCATCCCAAAAGCCCAGCAAACCGCCCGCGAGCGAGACGGCAAGGCATAATGAGAACTCCGCGGTGACATTGGTGAAGTAAAAGCAAAACACCCCCAGCCCGACCACTGTCCCGGCCATAATGCCCACCCCGCCAGAAGTCGGCGTGGGCGCACGGTGCAATTTGCGCACAGCGTCGGGCACGTCTGGGATCGCCCAAACCATCATCAGGCGCGTGACAAGCCACGCACTCAGTAAAGCCATGAAGCAAGCCGAGACGAAAATCATGAAGACACTCTAACGGTAGCGCGCGGGCAGGGGGAAGAGTTTGGGAACATCAAATACAGAGCCCCCAGCGGCAATTACTGAAATAGCCATGCATTTTTGCAGTCCTGCTTAACCATCACGGCCCTTTTTATTCTGTTGCGGCATCCCTACTTAGGAGTGGCAGCGAGCCTCCGCTGCGGACACTCGATAGTTTCGCGTCTCTGACGCTGATCGGTGTCTCCTCCCCCCAAGAGGCCGCCTCAAAGGGCCGCATCCTCGCTGGATGCGGCCTCTTTTTTTGCCCTTCACGGGGCCTGCCTGACACTTGATCACGAAATCGCGAGAAAATGTCATTAGTTCGCGACGGAATCTTAAGTCTCGCCCGTTATCAGCACATCTAGTGTCAATATCTCGGGGTTCTCGATGCCACCAATCAAGCTGTCACCATCTGTCCTGTCCTGTCTTGTTTTGATCAGCATGGGGGCCTTGGCAGGTTGCGGTGGGGGTGGCAGCAGCGACGCGGGCTCGTCTGGCGGTGGCGTAACCCTGACAGTACCCGGCGCGCCGACCTTGGTGGCGCTGGATCCCGGCAATACGGCGATTAAAGTTCATTTCACTGCGCCGACCGCCACCGGCGGCTCTGCGATCACCAGCTATACAGCTAGCTGCACGGCAGGGGGTGCCACCCGCACGGGCATCGGCTCTACCAGCCCGATTGATGTGACGGGCCTGACCAATGGCACCGCCTATAGCTGCTCGATTGCCGCGACCAATGTGACGGGCACCAGCCCAAGTTCCGCCGCAACCAGCGCAACGCCGGCTTTGCCGGTTGTACCCGCTGCCCCAACCATTGGCGCAGCGACACCCGCCGATAAAGGTGCCAGCATTGCCTTTACAGCCTCCCTCATCACCGGCGGCTCGCCCATCACGGGCTATAGCGTCACCTGCGTCAGCGGCACTTTGAGTGCCAGCGCGACAGGTTCTGCCAGTCCCGCCACGGTCACCGGTCTCGCCAACGGCTTGACCTATAGCTGCAGCGTGCGGGCCATCAATGCGGTGGGCACGGGGGCAGCGTCTGCTGGCGTCAATGTGGTACCCAATGGTGCCGTCGCAACGCCCGCTGGCGTAGCTGAATTCACCACCCTCGACTTCAACGCCTTAGACAATTTCGCCAGCATCACCTTGCCCGCTTATTATGATGGCACCGTGACTCCCGATGATAACACCCCTGCGAACAATGCCATCAATAACCGCACGGCGAGCCTCGGCAGAGTTCTATTCAATGACCGCCGTTTGAGCGTGAACGACACGATTTCCTGCGCCTCCTGCCATCGCCAAGCCAATGGCTTCAGCGATCCGCGCCAGTTCAGCACGGGCTTCTCAGGGACCGCTTTCACCACGGCCCACGCTATGCGCCTTGGCAATATCAGCTATTATCGCCCGGGCACCATGTTCTGGGACAAGCGCGCAGCAAGCGTTGAGATTCAAGCTACCCAACCCATCCAGAACGCAATTGAGATGGGCTGGGATACTGCCGCTGGTGGCATGGCCGCCCTAATTACCAAGATGAATGCCACGACTTATTACCCAGACCTGTTCAACTTCGCCTTTGGCAGCCCCACCATCACCGAAGCCCGCATCCAGCAAGCTTTGGCCCAGTTTCAACGCGCCATGGTCTCCACCGGCAGCAAGTGGGACACAGGTTATGCGACTGTATTCAGTGCCACCGCGCCGAACCGCAATCTGGGCGCAGATTTGCCCAATTTCACAGCCCAAGAAAATCGTGGCCGCACGCTCTATTTCACGCCACCCAACCAAGGCGGCGCAGGGTGCGCGGCTTGCCATTCCGCGCCGACTTTTGCCTTGGCCCCCAACTCGCTCTCCAATGGCCTCGACGCAGGCGAGACACGTATCTTCAAGTCGCCCTCTCTAAAGAACATGGGCGTCGGTGGCCCCTTCATGCATGACGGCCGCTTCACCACGCTCGAGCAAGTGGTGGAACATTATAATAGCGGCGTGCAAGCCGGCCCCGCCGTCGACAACCGCCTGCTTCGCAATGGCGTACCCCAACGCCTGAATCTATCGGTCGCCGATAAAGCAGCCCTTGCCGCCTTCCTGCGCACTTTGGACGA
>NZ_JBMLTR010000136.1:0-1682 GCF_049239865.1 Aquidulcibacter sp. | reverse complement strand
TCAAGGCTCGAGCCACCAACGCTGAAGCTGGCGACAGGGCCGAGGGCCTTTGCAACCTGGCGGCAGTCGCGGACTTGTGCAGTCTTGCGGTCCAGCACGGAGGTGCAGGTGTCGCCTGCGCAGCTCCAAGCAGCGCCCAATACGATCACGCTGTCAGAGGCTTCAGCAACTGGGGTTTTCAGTTTCACAACAACATTGTTGTAAGCAGCCAGGGCTGCGGTGGCGGTCAAAGCAAAAGCAAATCCGGCGACAAGTGTCTTGAAGCGCATGGGGAGGCTCCTTAAAAAAAGGTTTCAGAATAACGGGCTTTTTGTCCTCGTTGACCCTTCCGTAAAGACTCTTGCGAACGGTTGCAAGAGAAAAATGAACATACTGTATTTTATTCAGCAGTCACAATTTTGTCAGAGTTCGTTACCGTCCGTGTGCTGCTGCCCATAAATCAGTTGCAACGCTTAGCCCTATCGATAAGGTCAAGCGCAGAGCCCGTAGACGGCCATAGCGCAGGGGAGAGCGGCACATGGATTTCACCATACCTAAGGAAATCGCGGATTATCTGATTGAGTTGGATGCGTTTATCGCGCGCGAGATCAAGCCGTTAGAAGAAGCAGACGATAATATGCGCTTCTTTGACCATCGTCGCGAATGGGCACGCACCGATTTTGAGAATCAGGGTTTGCCGCGCCACGAATGGGAGGCTTTGTTGGGCCAAGCCCGCCGGCGCGCCGATGCAGCTGGTCACTACCGCTTTGCGCTGCCAGCTGAATTCGGCGGCAAAGACGGCAGCAATCTCGCCATGGCCATCATCCGTGAGCATTTGGCCAAAAAGGGCTTGGGCCTGCATAATGACCTGCAGAACGAGCATTCCATCGTTGGCAATATGCCAGGTGCCTTGATGCTACGCGACTTTGGTACGCCTGAGCAGAAGGAGACGCTTCTGCCCAAAAGTCTGCGCGGTGAGTTCATCGCGACCTTTGGCTTGACCGAGCCTAATCATGGTTCCGATGCCACGCACATGGAGAGCACAGGCGTGCGCCAAACCCGCGACGGCGTGGACGGCTGGCTTTTGAATGGTGAAAAAATGTGGATCACCGGCATGCATGTCGCCACCCATTGCATGTTCTTTGCCCGGACGAGTGGAAAAGCGGGCGAAGCGCGCGGCATCTCGTGCTTCTTTGTGCCCGCGGACGACCCCGGCGTGAAGATTGAAGAATATCTGTGGACCTTCAATATGCCGACCGATCATCCCCGCGTGAGTTTCAAAGACGTGTGGGTGCCCGATAGCGCGCTGTTCGGCCCGCCTGAATTTGGCTTGGCCTTGGCCCAGCACTTTGTGCATGAAAACCGTATCCGCCAAGCTGCATCTTCCCTAGGCGCAGCAGTCTATTGTATTGAGGAAAGCGTGGCCTATGCCCGCGAGCGCAAACCGTTTGGCGAGGCTTTAGCCAAGAACCAAGCCATTCAATGGCCCTTGGTGGAGCTTGCAACCCAAGCCGAAATGCTGCGCCTTCTCATCTATAAGACCGCTTGGGAAATGGATCAGATGACCAAGCCCGAAGTCGAAAAGCGCCTGTCCGACAAAGTGTCCATGTGTAACTTCTGGGCCAATCGTCTGTGCTGCGAGGCCGCCGATCAAGCCATGCAAGTCCATGGTGGCATTGGCTATTCGCGTCATAAGCCGTTTG
>NZ_JBMLTR010000135.1:0-2966 GCF_049239865.1 Aquidulcibacter sp. | reverse complement strand
CGCGGGTCTTCCTGGGTCCAGTCGTCTAGCTCGCGCGAAAGGCCTTCAACCTTATCCCGATAAGCATCATAGAACTGCCCCTGCTCATCATCTCGCGCTGCTCCATCACGACCAAGATAAGCTGCATGGGCGGTAAGCTTCGCACTACCCGCGCGATGAGCCGAGAAGGATACCTTGATCACCACGCGCTGGCGTCTGTCCGAGCTAAACCCACCTCGAGCACCACCAACGCCACCACCCCGAAACGAAACACCTGCACCAAGCCTTGCCCCACCAATGGCCTTGCTCAAGCGGGCACCCAAGGCCCCAGACCGCGCATCTCCGCGACGCCCAACAGCAAGGCGGATGTTCAACTCCTCAGATCCGCGCTCTGCCATGCTTGGGCTCCTGAATGACCATGCGTTGTCACGCCATGTGACACACAAGGAAGTTGTGACTTGCCACCAACAACTTCCATAAAACATAGCACATACAGGCCCTTGAGCAAGTGAAAACTTGCTCTTTATCTTGCTGTATTTAAATATTCGTGCTTATATTGGTTGTAAATTCAAATGGATATAAGCTATGACAAAGCACTATACTACAATACAATCTGTGTGTCGAAGTTTCTATCTGCAATTTCTACATGGCGACAACTCGGGATGGGACAGGATTTACATCTGGTTGCTTAAATTCAGTGTCGGATTGCTGGTTTGGTTTGAGCTCCAGACACTTTTTGCAGTTTGGCTGGCCGGGATCCCCAATGAAACACTAGGACCTGTTTGGCTGAACCTTTTCGGGCTGGAGCTTCGCGCGCCCTGGGCGGCTAACGCCCTTTTCTTCCGCCTGCATAGTGAAAGCTTTGCGATGATCGTCGTGCTGCGCGTCTGCGGGGTCATTCTGTTGGCACCAGCATTATGGCTCGCTCTGTTTCTGGCAGGACCACTGCCTAACTGGCCCAAGAAGCGAGACCATTATGCCTATGTGGTGGGCATTTGCTCGATCAGGGCCGGTCATCAGGGGTCATTGTGGGCCATGCGAAGGGCATACCTTGGCAGAAGATGCCAACGTTTGTCCGGCTTGATCCATCTGCGGATATTCTCGTGGTGGGGTCGGGTCCTGTGGCCAATGGGGTGTTCCAGGCAGCGCTCAAAAGCTTTGAAGGAGCGATCCTGCGGTTTGGTAGCAGCAAGCTCGCGGGTGACGTGATCGATGATCGCGATATCTGGCATATTGCCCAAGGCGCGTCGGCGAACTTTCCCCTCGATCCTTTGCCTCAGGTTCGGGCGGGTGTTTTGGCTTGGGGGGATGTGTGGGCGATGCTCTCCCCTTGTGGTTTCAATGAGCGTCAAGGTGTCTTGGCAACAGCCCTACTTGTGCGAGGCCTAGAGACAGCCCCTCCTGTGGACCGGACTTTCTTCGGGGTGATGAGCAATCTGGCGAGCCCCGATCAACTTTATGCGCAACTATCTGGCTGGCTTGCAGGGACGAAGATCTTAAAGCCCGGCGCGCGGGATCAGTTGGCTGCCTTGCTCGGCCATTGGGCGCAAGCGCAACAACAAGTGGCTGAAGATTTAGAGCTCATCCCCAGGCGCCTTTGGGCCACACAACGGGGGTGGAGATATCATCTGAGTTCGGCACGGCTGCCCTGTCTGGCTGACATCTTTGAGTGCGGGCCACGTGTCCTCTCCTTTGAGATCAGGCCTAAGGACCCGAATGACGCAATAGATCCTGATAGCCTGCCCCTCATGCATGCGATCCTGCGTCTGCGTGCCTTGATGGCCGACGTATCAACTTCGGGGACGCGCCCTGTCCTAATCGCCATTGAGGGCGATATGCCAGATCAGTTGGCTTTGATGATCAAGGCAGGCCACGCCGATCTGAAGCGGCGCGGGGTGTCGTTCCTCGTTCAGGGGCGGTCAACAGTTGCAATACGCAGGGCCTTTGACCTCAAATACAGGGAAACGCCGAGCGTATTCTTTGGAACGGTCGTCATGACCAAAAAAGAGATATCAACCTCCACCGACGTAATCGATCGAAGCTATATCTCGTCTGAAGCAGTGAAGAGTGTTCGTCCCGACGAGATCATTATCGTGCAGGCACACCGCCGACCCGTGCGCCTGCATCCTGCTGACCCCAGCATGCTAGCAAGGCTTCCCTTTACCGCGACTGAGCTAGCCCAAAGGCCGGAGCCTTGGAGCGAGGCTGCCGTCGCCTATCCCCCTGGCGCAAGTCTGCCAAAGCAGGTCGCGGTCAACATCCCTAAGAGTGGGGCCAGGTCGCGAAAGAAGGGTTTGCCCGTCTATGCGCAGGAGGCGGCTTCCCCTGTTGCACCAAAGCCGAAGTCGCTGGTGACTAAGGATGATCTTACATCTGGGACTGCCCGCCTAAAGCGCGCCTTGGCGAAGCGTGCCAATGGCACCTCGCCCTCCCAACCCCGTTTGATCTGAGGGCCCACCCATGACCACACGCAAGCAACTCACCCTCCATCTCGATGACACCTCTGCCCGCGCACTCGACCACGAGGCCAAGCTGCGCGGTCTCACCCTGTCACGCGCCGCCAACGATGCCCTCAAGCGCGTCCTGATCCATGACCGCGCCGACGCCATCGCCGATACAATCAAGGCCCGCCTTGATCGGTTGGATCAGCGAGTTCTGGCGCGGGGTCGGGACATGGCCATCCTTCGCGAAACCCTCCTCGCGTTCGTCCGAGTATGGTTCACCTATGCAGGACCTCTCGAGCGCGAGGATGACGACGATCAGGCCGAGGCGCTGTTTGATGCGTTTCTTGATGAGGTCGCGCGAGGGGTGCGGGCGTGAGGCGCAGACGGCGGTGACTTTGGGTCCGCTTTGCGCCACGGGTTGCCGTTTAGGGCGGGTTAGCGGTTTGCCTGAAGGCAGCCATTTAAGTGACCCAACGATGGGTAGCAGTGCACCTTGATTTGAAATACTTCAAACTTCTGGCTGGATTTTAAGGGGCTGGGTCA
>NZ_JBMLTR010000134.1:0-53324 GCF_049239865.1 Aquidulcibacter sp. | reverse complement strand
ACCGTCAAGGAGACAAACAAGGATGCTGCAATGGTCAACAGAACCGTGACAGGCAAGGATTGAATGAACTTGCCAGACCCTTCAGGCAGGAACAGCAGCGGTAAGAATGCCAGCATGAGGGTTGCCGTACAGCCCAAAACCGCAACCGCAATTTGACCCGTCCCATTTATGGCCGCTGTGACGCGATCTTCGCCTTCGCGCATTCGCCGGGCGATGTTCTCCGTCACCACAATGGAATCGTCGACGAGCAGCCCAAGGGAGAGAACGAAGCCCGCAATGGATAATTGGTTCAGCGTGAACCCGGTTGTCTGCAGCCAGAATACACCAATCAACAAAGACATCGGAATAGAGAGCATGACGACAAAGCCCGCCCTGATCCCAAGCGGTAGTAAGGTGATCAGTACCAGCCCCAAAGCAATCCCGAAGTCGCGATACAGGTTGCCGAGGCGATGGTTGACGTTGGCCGATTGGTCAAAAGCGCGCACGAGCTTAATGCCGGGAGGCAGACGCTTCTCAAACGCCTGTAAACGCGTTTCCAACCCGTCGCGGACTTTTTGGACGTCAACATTATCGCGTTGCTTAACCGTGATAAACATCGCACGCTTGCCATTGAGAAAGGTCAGATGGCTTGCCTCAGCCGTGTCCCAACTGACGTCGGCAACATCGCGAACGCGGACAACGCGATTGGCACTGGCAAAAACTGGCACGTCCTTGATCTGCTCTAGGCTCTTGTAAGCGCCTTTAGTCTTGACGTTGAAACGGCGCTCGCCAGCGTGGACCGCACCAATCGGCGTGTCGATCCCAGCATTGCGCAGAGCATCAGCAACTTGGGTCGGCGAAAGCTGCATCGTGGCCAGCCTGCCCGCATCGATGGAGACACGCGCTTCAGACTTGGGTGCCCCCCAATATTCGGCCTTGCGTACCCCCGGCGAGCGATCGAGCTCTTCGCGCAAATCATCAGCTACGCGCTCCATCGTCTTCCAGGGGACAAGATCAGAGACCATTGCGACTTGCAGAATATTGGTCTCAGTCGTGCGAGCGCGGCGCGTTTCCAGCCGAACAATGCCGCTGGGAAGCGTATTGCGGATCGCATTCACCTCGCGGATCACTTCATCATATTTGCGCTCTGGATTGGTGCTCCACTCAAACTCGACAATGACTGTCGCAACACCATCCGCGGCAAAACTGCGCACTTCCTTGACGTCATCTAGTCCATCCACGACGTCTTCGATTGGTTTGACCAGAAGCTCTTCTACATCCTTTGAATCTGCCCCCGGCAAGATCACATTGGTGATGACGATCGGGATTGGGAAGTGTGGGTCTTCAGATCGGGGGATCGACTGAAATGCGCTAAAGCCCAACAATGCCAGCAATGTAAAAGCCAGCAGCGTGAATTGCCAACGCTCAACCGTGAAGCGCGCTGGATTAAACTTGTTTGCAGATATCACGACTTCGCCTCAACGACCGATACCAGCGCCTTATCACTCACATAGGCCCCGCCTGATGTTACAATGCCAAGGCCCGCGGGAATGCCGCGGACTAAGGCCTGATTGCCTTGCAGGCGAACGAAGTCGACGGTTACAAGTCGTACCGTCTTTTGGTCGCCATTCAGAACGAAAAAGCTTGCTTTGCCGTTGGTAACGCCAATGAGGGCTTCGGTTGGAACGAGCACTTCATTGCTCGCCGCGACAGGGGCAGCACTTGTCTTGGCTTTGATGCGAGCTTCGGCGAAGAAGCCAGTCTTCACCTCGCCGCCGCCTTCAACAGCAATATCGACGTCGAAGGCCCCGGTTCGGGGGTCAGCGCGCTCAGCGACGCGGGTGACTACGCCTTTCAGATTCTTGCTTAAGGCGGAGACATAGACATCAACTGAATCACCGACTTGGATACGGGCAACATCCTTGTCTGAAACAGGCGTCCGCAAGATCAAGGGCGAATCCTCGTCTGCGACGGTCAAGATGGGTTGCCCGGGTGCGGTGATTTCGCCGGGCTCTGCAGCCCGTGTCAGGACGATGCCGCGAACGGGAGAAACCAATCTAGCCCAGCGTCGGTCGAAGGCTGCAGCGGACACAACCGCCTCAGCTGCGCGGGCTCTGCCAGAGGCCGCCTGAACGCCAGCTTGTGCCGCCCCCGCCCCTGCTTGGGCTTGCGTGATCCCAGCGTTTGCCGCAAGCGTTCCTTGGCGCGCTGCGGTCAGCCCAGCTTCTGCGGATCGCGCTGCCGCTTCAGCGACATCTAAACGAGTCTTGCGGGCGTCTAGCCTTGCTTCAGAGACAAAGCCCTTCTGCACCAGTGTCGCGTCGCGATCATAGTCGCGCTTCGCATTGGAAAGATCCGCTTGTGCTTGCGCAAGGGCGGCAGCTGCGCGGCTGGTATTGGCTTCGGCTTGTGCTTGACCCGCCCGCGCCGAGGCGATGGAGGAAGTTGCTGCGCGGGCTTGTTCCACAGCTTGGCCGATGCCGGCCGTTGCCTGCATGGCTTGGGCTTGCGCTTGAATGATTTGGGCTTCGACTTGGGTCGGGTCGATGCTGGCAACCACAGTGCCCTTATCGACCAATTGTCCCTCGCGGAAACCGACTTCACGCAACACACCACTAATGCGGAAGGATAGGTCAATTTCCTTTTCGCGCCGGAAGGATCCTGTGGCAACAATCTCTGTTTGCTCAGTCACGCTTTGCGCGCGCTTGATTTCAACAAGTACTGGTTCTGCTGCTTTTGACTTATCATCCCCATTGCCACAGGCTGATAAGATCAACGCAACGCCTGCCATCAGGCTTAGACGTAGTTTAAGGTTTTGACCTCCCCTTTCGGGGAGGTCGCTTTTTAGTTCTTTTTGTTTGGTCATTTTTTGCCGTACTGGGGAGGAGAATTTCAGACTGGACTACTAACCTATCAGTGATAGGATGGAGCAAATTTCGGTGAGGTCAAGAGGAAAAGTGACGATCTACAGAAAAAAATCTGATGCGCCGTCCGAAAACCGCTCGGCTGATGCGCCGCGCGCGACTATTGTCCATCGACTGAAAGGGGCTGATCGACGTGAGGATATCCTCAACCACGCCTCGCGCCTATTTCTGACCTATGGCATTGCCGGGACTTCGACCCGCATGATCGCCAACGCCGTCGGCATTTCTCAACCCAGTCTCTATGCCCATTTTGCGACCAAGGAAGCCTTGACCAATGCCCTGTCTGCGCGGGCATTCTCCAGTTTGGAAAGTTTGATCGGTAAAATTCGAACTGCCGATGTGCCACCACAAGCCCGCCTAGAAGCGATGATCCGCGGCTATATCGGCTTTGCACTCGAACAAGGGGCCGCCTATCGGATCGCTTTCATGCTGGAAGGCCCGATGCACGAAGTTGAAGAATTCAACCCCGACATTCTTCCAGGCATGCAAGCTTTTGCGAGCTTTCGCGATGAGATCGCCCTGTTGCAGCATGAAGGGCATCTGCGCGAAGGCTCAACCGATCATCTTGCGCAAAGCCTCTGGGCGACCATGCACGGCCTGTGTGCACTTTTGCTTGCTCGACCAGACTTTCCGTGGGGCGACACGGGCGCGATGATTGACTTCCATGTCGAAATCATTTTGTCAGCTTATCAGGCCAAGGCCTAATCATCGCTAGTCGACGAGATTGGCTTGAGGAGAATGAGATGACCGCGAACCCCCTTAGCGACCGCCGATCATTCTTGGGTTTTGCCGTGTCAGGCACTTTTGCCCTCTCTAGCCTTGGCGCGTGCGCGGCACCGGCCGTGAAGACAGCATCGCGTCAAGCCCCTACTGCAGAACTCGCAGCCCTTGAAGCAAAGTCGCAAGGCAGGCTTGGTGTGGGTATTCTCGATACTGCTAGCGGCGAATTAGTTGGCCACCGCCAGGATGAGCGTTTTGCTCTGTGCTCGACTTTTAAATTGCCGCTCGCCGCAGAAGTCTTGCGCGACGTCGATGCGGGTAAGCGCACACTTGATCAGTTTATCCCTTATTCAAAGGCTGACATGGTTGCCCATGCGCCGGTGACGGAGGCCAATCTTGCGGCTGGGGGAATGGCGATCGGCGAGCTTGCCAAAGCCACCCAGATCACCAGCGATAATCCCGCCGCCAACCTCATTCTGCGCGAATTTGGTGGGCCTGAAGCTATGACCCAGCGGATTCGCGCCGCAGGTGATCCTGTTACGCGGATTGATCGCTATGAGCCGATGATGAACCGCGTTGTTGGGGATGACCCACGCGACACTACCTCGCCTGCCGCCATGGCGCGTCTCGTCGCCCGCTATCTGACGACCGATTACCTCTCGCAAGCTTCAAGAGACTTGTTGATTGGCTGGATGATTGAAACCCAGACGGGCACCAAGCGGCTTCGGGCTGGCTTGCCGGTTGATTGGAAGGCTGGTGATAAAACCGGGACGGCGATGAGTGAAGGGATGACGGACAAATATAATGATGTGGCCATCGTCTGGCCGCCCGGGCGGGCACCGCTGATCATTGCTGCCTATTTCAATACCAATATTGGCTATGGCGACATGCGCGACGAGTTCCAGGCCGTGTTGGCTGAAGCAGGTCGCATCGCAGCCCGATGGGCGATAGCCTAAGGGCATGGAGCCCGCTTTGCCCATTCTCTACACGTTTCGTCGGTGCCCCTATGCCATGCGGGCGCGGATGGCATTGGCTGTTGCGGGTCTGCGCCACCAAGTCCGAGAAGTATCGTTGAAAGCCAAGCCAGCCGAGATGTTGGCCGTCTCGCCAAAGGCCACCGTGCCTGTAGTCGTCTTGCCGAATGGCCAAGTCATCGAGGAAAGCCGTGACATCATGCGCTATGCCCTCGAGCACAATGATCCGGAGCATTGGCTCGACGGCTGGGGTCCGCAGACAGAAGCGCTGGTTGATCGCAACGATGGGCCCTTCAAGGTCTATTTGGATCAATATAAGTACCCGCAGCGATATGAAGTGCCGATGGAAACCGCACGAGAGCTGGGCTTAGAAATTCTAATGGACTTAGAAGGACGCCTCGCGGAAGCGGCGTTTTTGGCGCGACAATCGCCTTCGATGGTCGATATCTGTCTGTTCCCATTCATTCGCCAATTTGCGGCAGTGGACCCCGATTGGTTCCACAAAGTGCCCGTAAATCGGCTTCGCGCGTGGCTCGCTCACTTTACGGAAGGGGCGTTGTTTTCCCAAATCATGACCAAATTTCCCGTTTGGGAATCGAGTCAGGTTCCAGTCTATGGTGGCGACCCCGTCATCATTTCGCCTATGGATTGAGCAAAACTATACGCTACTTGCGCAATCCAAATTCAATCTGAATTGCATGTCACCTAAATTCACGAAATTTTGAGCCACCTGCCTTTTGTCCTCGCGGACCCGTGATAGCGCTATCTGGACGTTGAATTCTCAACAGGGCGTGGGGCAAGTCTTTTGATGAATATGGGGGAATTAGCTGTTCAGATACCGCTGGTTTTGGCGCTCATGGCGGCAGGACTAACGGCAGGGTTCGCTGCGGGCCTATTTGGCATTGGCGGCGGCTTTGTGGTCGTGCCTGCTTTAATCGCAGTCTATCATTATTTCGGGGTGGACCCGAGCGTGATTACCCATGTCGCTGTTGGCACAAGCTTGGCAACCATCATCGTCACCTCTCTGCGTTCGGTTCAAGCCCATGCAGCCAGAGGTGTTGTCGACTTTGAAATATTGAAATCTTGGGCCCCATGGATTGTCCTTGGTGTTGCTGGCGGTCTGGTTCTGGCGGGCTCTGTGAAAGGCCAGGTGCTGGTTCTGGTGTTTGCGACTGGCGTGTTCATTATGGGCTTGCACTTTGTATTCCCCATTCTAGAGCGCAAAGACCCGATTGCGCGCGACATGCCGACGGGCCCTTTGAGAGCGGGCTTGGCAACCTTTCTGGGCGGCTTCTCTGCCCTCTTGGGGATTGGCGGCGGCACCATCGCAATTCTCGTGATGACCTCGTACGGTCGCTCCATCCACCGCGCGGTTGCAACCGCGGCTGGCCTTGGTGCGATTATCGCAATCCCCGGTGCCATTGGCTTTGCTATAATTGGTTGGGGACACGCGTCCCTGCCCATGGGCTCCATTGGCTACATCAATTTTCTAGGTGCGGTGTCTATCGCAGCCATGTCCTATTTCACCGCGCCCTTGGGCGTCCGTGCCGCCCATGCGCTGAATGCGGTAATGCTCAAGCGCGCATTTGGAATTTACCTTCTCGTCACATCGGCCATGATGCTGCATGAAGGGCTTAGTTAAGTCTCAACAAACAAACAGGGAAAAGGAGTGAAGGCGATGGATCTTTCAAGACGTTTGCTATTGGGGGCAGCCGCAGGCGGTGCGGCCCTAAGTTTAGCTAAGACTGCCTCGGCAGCTGAAGCTGTTGCGCCGCCGCTGCTAGGCCCGGCACCTGGGGTTGCGCGGCTTGGCTTGAACGAAAATCCGTATGGCCCTGCGCCAAGCGCGATCAAGGCCATGACAGAGGCCCTGTCGACTGGTGCCTATTATCCTGGCGGCGGGATCCAACGCCTCATGGAAATGATTGCCGAACGCCACGGCGTGACGCCCGATCACATCATCGTCTCATCGGGCTCAGGTGAATTGCTCAATGCCATTGCGCTCGCCTATGGCATGAAGGGCACCTTGATCAGCACGAATTTGTTCTGGGATGCTTATTTCAAGTTTGCAGAAGACAAGGGCGTAAAGACTGTTCGCGTTCCGTTGAAGGCTGACTACTCGCATGACTTTGTCGCGATGGAAGCTGCGATTACGCCCGCGACATCGTTGATCTCGGTGTGCAACCCGAACAACCCGACAGGTATTTTGGAGAAGGCTGCTGACATTCACGCTTTTGCTAAGGCAGCTTCGGCGAAGACGACTGTCCTAATTGATGAAGCCTATATTGAGCTTTCAGAGCAGCCTGTTTCCAATTCGGTCGTGGACCTGATCCGTGCGGGCCATAACATCGCGATCACCCGTACCTTCTCGAAAATCTATGGCATGGCGGGCATCCGCGTCGGCTATGTGATTTCGACACCGGCCAATATTGCCAAGATCCGCCCCTATGTCATGGGTGGCATGAATAGTGTTGGCCTCGCCGGCGCTGTTGCTTGCTACAATGACGAGCCTTTCTTGACTTATTCGCGCGCCAAGATTGTTGAAGCCCGTGAGATGGTCATGGCGGCTGTGAAGAGCGCAGGCCTGACCGCCTTGCCCTCCGCTACCAATTTTGTCTGGGTCAATGTTGGCATGAATGCCAATATTGTGCGCGAGCGCATGGAAGCAAAGAAGATCTTGATCCGCGGCGTCTATGGCACACACACCAATTGGAGCCGGGTAAGCATGGGTAAGCTGCCGGATGTGGAGCGTTATTGTAAGGCGCTGCCGGAGGTCATCCGCGCTTAAATCATCCTAGTCGAGGTCCCTGACTTTGGTCGGGCTTCACAATCAGACTCTAATAATGGGCATGCAGAGCAATCCTGCATGCCCATATTTTGATTTAGAAAATCCTTCGACTAATTCAATGATTTTCGGCATAAAAATTAGGCGTTTTTTCCTAATAAAGATGATTTTTTGGCCTATGATGCATCATTTTCATTAAATTATTCGAATCAACTAGACTTACATTTCGACCTGGCAAAACATGAAGCTGGGGAAACAGCCATCGAGAAATTCAACGCGGTCCCATGGCAGGGACCGATGAGGGGATGAACGATGCTGAAATTTAAAAATGGGGCCAGTGGCCTTGCAGTGGCGGTTAGCCTTCTGGCTGTCGGGGTAACGCTTCCAGCGGTATCTCAGGCACAAGAGGCCACCAGCGCAGATACAACAAAAGTGGGTGAAGTGGTCGTTGTGACTGGAACCAGAACGCGGGGGCGGACGGTTGCAGACTCAGCAGTTCCAGTGGACGTCTTGACCAGTGAAGCGATCACGGCTGTCGCCTTCACCGATACGCAAGACGTGCTAAAAACCTTGGTGCCGTCCTTCAACACGTTTCGACAACCGATCTCGGACGGCGCAACCTTCATTCGACCGGCGACCTTGCGGGGGCTTACTTCGGACAAGACCTTGGTCTTGGTCAATTCAAAGCGCCGCCACCGGGCGGCCTTGGTGACGATTGGCGGCAGTGGCACGCAGGGACCCGACGTGGCGACCATTCCCGCCTCTGCCTTGAAGACGGTCGAAGTCTTGCGCGATGGTGCAGCGGCTCAATATGGCTCTGATGCTATTGCAGGGGTGTTGAACTTCATCCTGAAAGACAATGACTCAGGCGGAGAGCTCAGCGCTTCCATGGGTCAATATACTGAAGGCGACGGCGACGACATTACCGTATCCGGCAATCTCGGTTTGCCCATCGGCGAGTCTGGCTTTGTCAGCATCAGTGTCGAAGCCAATTCCGCCAAGGGCACCAATCGTGGCGATCAATGGTCGCGCGCGCAAAGTCCGCAATTTGATACGGCAACGGGTGTTGGTTCAGGCTTTGATGTCGCTCTTTATCGCGCCACCTATCCACAATTCGCAGGCCTGTTCGGTCCGGGCACACGTAACAATACCAGTAACGTGCAAATCTGGGGTCAGCCGGAGAATGTCGCGTTCCGCTCGTTTGTGAATGCGGGCTATAAGGTCTCTGACAAGATCGACCTCTATGCCTTTGCCAATTACTCAAACTCAGAAGGCAGTGGTGATTTCAATTATCGCTTCCCAGATCCTGAGTTTGGCCAAACGCCGAATCCGAACGGCAGCCAAGGCACGCTGGGTCCGGCGATACGCTTGCAAAATGGTACGACTTGGACAGGGACTTCCAAATTCCCCGCAGGCTACACGCCGCGCTTCTCCGGCAATGTCATCGACTATTCGTTGACGGCGGGCGTTCGGGGCGATCTATCCGCCCGCTGGTCTTATGATGCTACCATTCGCTATGGTTACAACAAGATTTCGTATGGTCTGTCTGAAACGCAAAACCCCTCTTACGGGCCAGCGTCGCCAACCTCCTTTAGCCCGGGTGATCTGGTCGCAGATGAGACGGCCTTCAACCTCGACTTCTCATATGAGTTGCCGGTTGCCATGTTTGCCTCGCCACTGACCATATCCTATGGCGCAGAATATCGCTCTGAAGGCTATGAATTGGTAGAGGGTGATCGTGCATCTTGGGCGGCAGGACCTTATGCCAAGCCAGACCCTTGGGGCTTCTGTAACTTGGCCCAGCCGATTGCGACGCGCACACCAACCGCGGCCGGTCTTGCCGTCATTGCTGCGGGCTCAACGCTCAATTGCGCCAGCGCCAGTGATCCAGTCTATCGCCTCTTAGGCGTTGGCTCTGACGGCTTCCCCGGCAACAATCCGGACTATTCGGGCGCGATCGACCGGGCCAGCTATGCCGTCTATGTCGACCTTGAAGCCGATGTCACCGACAAGCTGTTCGTCGGCGTCGCAGGTCGGTTTGAAGATTATGAAGACTTTGGCTCTACGACGGACGGCAAGATTGCCGCGCGTTACGAGTTGACCGACGACATCAATCTTCGCGCTTCCATCGGCACAGGGTTCCGCGCACCAACGCCCGGACAATTGTCGACGGCTAACGTATCCACCCGCTTCCCAGCCAGTGAACCTGTCGCCTCGGGCCTCTTCCCGGCCACCAACCCGGTCTCGCTCTTCCTTGGGGCAAAGCCACTGGAACCCGAGCGGTCGAAGAATTACTCGGCAGGTGTCACAGCAGCTGTGGGTGACTTTAACTTCACCCTCGACTTCTACCAAATCGACATTGAGGGCCAGTTCTATGCGACGCGCTCCATCACCGTAACACCGACCATTCAAGCGGCCCTGATCGCCGCCAATGTGCCCGGTGCTAACACGATTGGTGCCGTGCAATTCTTCCAGAATGCGTTTGACTCCGTCACCAAGGGCGTCGACTTTGTGGGCACCTATCGGGCTGACTTTGGCGATTATGGTAAAACCAATTTCACGCTCAGCGCGAACTACAACACCTTTAAAGTCGGTGACATTCTGATTGGCTCGCCCTCAGCGCTCCTGTTCTTGGAAGAGGATGTCTATGACTTTGAAAATGGCGTGCCCGAGTTCAAATCAAACTTCACGATCAACCACTCAATTGGCAAATTCTCCGGCATGCTGCGCGCCAATTATTGGGGCGAATATACCGCATCCAATTGCTTGACCTCGCAGCCGATCAGCGTCTTCAAATGCCCAACCAGCACGGTCTATCCAGAAGGCCTGATCAAACAAAAGCTGGGCAGCGAGGTCCTGATCGATATGGAAGTCTCTTACGACTTCCCCAAAGATGTGATTGTCACTTTGGGTGCTCGTAACATCACAAACGAATATCCAGACGAAGGTGCTGCACGTCTGGGTGAGACGGGCAATGGCCGGGTCTACCGGTCTGACTCACTCGTGGATTGGCAAGGTACCTATTATTATCTGAAGATCAAAAAGACGTTCTAAGCTGGTTCATCAGTTTGAAATTTGGATGGGCGGGTCTCTGATCCGCCCATTTGCTTGTGCGGAAAAATGGATTTCCAAGTAAGATTTATGACATGGATTGAGGCCAATCTAGCTTTAACGTAAGATGAGCATAGCGCACGTGCTTTTAGTTTATTGGATCGATAGTTGATGATTTCGAAGCTGGCTATTTCAGGCTATCGATCCTTGCGCGATTGCGTGTTGGCGCTTGGCAAGATCAATGTGGTTACTGGCCCAAATGGTGCGGGGAAGTCGAATGTATACCGCGCCCTGCGTCTCCTAGGCGATGTGGCACAGGGACGTGTCATCCAATCTCTTGCGCAAGAAGGCGGCCTTAATTCCACCCTTTGGGCCGGCCCCGAAGCCTTCTCCGGTGCCATGAAACGCCAAGAGATGCCAGTTCAAGGCACGCAGCGCCAAGGCCCAATCGCCTTGAAGCTTGGATTCTCAGGCGAGGATTATGGTTATGCTATCGACTTAGGCTTGCCGATCCCATCGCGTTCCGCCTTCGCGCGCGACCCAGCGATTAAAGCGGAAGCCGTGTGGCTTGGTGAGACCTTGGGCCGCTCGAATTCAATTGCACTTCGCAATGGCCCCGGTGTTCGCCTGCGCGATGAGCAGGGCCAATGGCAGCAAGCCTACACCAATTTGGCAGCCTTTGATTCCATGATGACGCATTGCAGCGATCCGCGAGATGGGCTGGAACTCTTGCACATGCGCGAACGCCTGCGCAGCTGGCGCTATTATGATCATTTGCGAACCGACGTGGGGGCCCCTGCTCGGCAGCCGCAGATCGGAACTTATACACCTGTCTTGGCAAGTAATGGGGCAGACTTAGCTGCTGCCATCCAAACCATTCGTGAGATCGGCGACGGAGCGGCCTTTGATGCCGCAATTGCTGACGCCTTTGATCGGGCAGAAGTAGAAATCATTGGGAAGGAAGACGGCTATTTTGAAATTCAGCTCCGCCAATATGGCCTGTTACGTCCCTTGCGGGTGGCGGAGCTTTCCGACGGCACGTTGCGCTATCTGTTGCTGGTCGCTGCCTTATTGTCGCCAGACCCCCCTTCCCTCATGGTCTTGAACGAGCCGGAGACGAGTTTGCACCCAGACCTCTTGGCACCCCTTGCTCGCCTAATGCGCACTGCCGCCAGTAGCACACAGTTGATCATAGTGACCCACGCTCCAATCCTCGTGCAGGCTTTCTCCGACGAGCGGGACGTGGTGATGTTCGAGTTGAGTAAGCAATTGGGAGAGACTGTTATTTCAGGCCCAGACCGGCCAAGCTGGCAGTGGCCAAGTCGATCCTAAGAGCGCGACTGCTATTTCGCCTCTGCCATCGCCTCGCTACACGCCTGCATGGTCATTGAGTTGAGCTCGTCTCTGCGCTTCTCTGGAAAGCCCATTTGGGCCAGCTCAAAGGCCTCTTGTGGCTTGTCCATTTTGCAGGAGAGCTTCATGAAGTACTCGCGGTTTCGTCCATTGGGATAGCGCTGATAAACATCGCGCATAGAGGCTTGCAGGGTCGGCCAATCCGCAACTTCTTTGATGATGTCGCAATTGCAGGCCTCAAGATTCCATAGGATACGGATATAGACCCCGCTCCCTTCGGTCTTTTCAGACTTCTTGGCGGCAAAACGTAAGAAGCGACCAACCTCACCCCAACTGCCACCCCATTGCGGCATATAAAACCAGACAGCGTTGAAGTAGGTCCGGAAATAGGCCGGTTCCCGCTTAGCCGCTTCGTCCATCAAGTTTTTGAATTTGTCCTCTGGTGCACTTACGCCACGATAGATCGAGGCTAGCACAGCATAATATTCCGGATTGACTGACGCGATCTTCTTATTGGCCTCGAGGATTTCGTAAGCCGATTGCAAAGCCCCTCTAAATTTCGGCCAAGCCTCGGGTGTGACTGTGTCGGCAAAGCCATTGCCGCGGTAACACCAGCCTTGGGCTTCCAGCATACTGGCTTCAGCGATGATGGGTGCCGGACTATTGGGGGAAGCAGCTTTCCAGCGCGCGACAAAATCTGCCTTGAGAGGGAGACAACCCTTCTCCACTGTCAGGCCATCTCCTAAAAAGCTGTCCACCTTGGCGTGAAACAGTCCTAAATTCCAATAACCGTTCATGGTGCGTGAGCGACTGGTGCGGTAGCTTTCTTCGAGTGCTGTCAATGCTGTGAAGTCGTTAGCTACCATTAGGCTTTCGACCTTAGCGAAAACGGTGTTGCGATAGTCGATTTCATCCTGCGCGCTTGTGACTTCGCGCACAGGTTGGGATGCAACAGCTTGGGAAGTGCAATTCGAAAGACTGGCCAAACCCGCCAAAATAAAAAGAGATCGAATAATCAAGTGACGCCCCCGCCATTTAGAGTAGAAGCCACGTTTAAGTGAAATTGCTTTCAAGAGGTTTGCGTGATTGGTTCAAATGCTGAGTAGTCTAACGGAAAAAATTGCTATCGAGACCCCGCATCAAACCGCTTCCGCGCAGCCTGTACCGCATCATAATGCTCCGCCGCCCAGGTCACTAAGGGAATAAAGCGCGCAACAATATCCGACCCCATTGGGGTGAGTTGATAATGTACCTCGACGGGAGGGCCGGAGATAACTTCACGCGTGAGATAGCCGTCACGCTCAAGGGCGCGGAGGTTTTCAGTCAGGACGCGTTGGGTGATGTCACCGATCACGCGCTTGATCGCCGAAAAGCGTCGAGGACCGTCTTCGAGCGACAACAGGATCAGCGAACTCCATTTGCCAGTAACGGTGACGAGGATATTGCGCACGGGACAAAGCCCGCTCTCTTCTTCTGTGGTGACGGTTATGGGAAGCATACTAGGTACCCTTTTAGTACGTAATTGACACTAAGTATTAGAATAGTACTGCAGAATCTTCAACCGAGAAACTACCTTTTGGAGATGCAGAAATGACCCCTCGCGAGATTGCTTTAAGTGCTGTCCAAGCCATTTTCGCCGATTTTGACCAAGCAAAGGCGCAGTCGCTGCTGGCAACAGATTACATCCAACATAATGTCGGTGTTCCCACTGGGGCTGAACCCATAATTGGCTTTATTCCTGCCCTTAAGGAGAGTGGCATAAGGTGCACAATCCATCGCGTCATCTGCGAAGGCGATCTCGTCGTGCTCCACGGTACGTATGAGAATGCACAGGCCTTTGGTGGCGATACATTGGTTGCCTTTGATGTTTTCCGCGTGGAAGACGGCAAGGTAGCCGAGCATTGGGACAATCTGCAGCCGCACGTCACACAGACTGCGTCGGGCCATGGCATGACCGATGGTGCGGCAGACATAAAAGATCTGGATAAGACCGCGAGCAATAAAGTCTTGATTGAAGGGTTCGTGCGGGAAGTCTTGCAAGGCCGCGCACCAGAGCGGGTGACGGACTATATCTCGACCACCCACTACACCCAGCACAATCCATTGGTTGCAGATGGTCTCGACGGGTTGGGTGCGGCGATGCAGGCCTTTGCCGAGGCAGGCCAAGCCATGACCTATGCCCGCACGCCCCTAATCGTGGCTGAAGGCAATTTCGTCTTCACCGCTTCTGAAGGTAAACTCGGTGAGATTCCCACCGCTTTCTTCGATCTGTTCCGGATCGAAGATGGCAAAATTGTCGAACATTGGGACACCTTATCAACCATCCCTGATGACATGCCCCATTCTAACGGCAAATTCTAATCGGCAAACAATGATGCTGGGGTGGCTTTAGGCCACCCCACGTATCATGCCGGCGGCGGCTGTTTGGTTGGTTTCGGGATCAATCAGAATGAAAGCCCCAGTCTTGGGATTATCTTGAAACAGATCGGCCAAAATCGGGGTCTGGGTTTGTAGTTGGACCAAGGCGATGTCATTCAGCTTCAGAGCCTGATCACCGCGCACTTCAGAGAGGTCACGCATATCGCGAATGTGCAAGACGCTTTCAATTCGAGAGGTTATGCTCGCGGTGCCTTGTTGCAAGAGATATCGGCGGCGCGGGTCCCAAGCCTGATCGTCCAACCAGCATAGGTCGGCTGTTACTCGGTTGGCATAGGTTGCATCACCACCTGTCAGCAGGTCACCACGGGCAGCATCGACGTCATCTTCGGTATAGAGCGTGACAGACTGCCCTGCTTCAGCACGGCCCAAGCTTTGGTCGTAAGTTTCAATGCGAGCCACCTTGGTTGGACGGCGATGCGGCCCTACCAAGACCTCGTCGCCTACGGCCACATGTCCAGAGGCAATGCGTCCAGCATAGCCGCGCTGTGCCTCAAGCTTATGACCGTCCAGGCGTACGACGCGTTGGATCGAAAAACGAAAGGGAAGATCGCACAAATCTGTCCCCTCACCTTGGTTTTGAAGTATATCTAAAAGTGAGGCTCCTTGGTACCAAGGCGCAGCAGGACTGGTCGTCACAACATTGTCGCCAGAACGCGCATTGATTGGCACGATAGAGGGGTTGGTGATCCCAAGGCTACGGCTCAAGCGTTGCAGGCTTGTCTCAACTTCTTGGAAGACCTGCTGAGACCAATTGACGAGGTCCATCTTATTGACCGCGAACACGACCTTGAGGCCGAGCAAGTGGGCAATGGTTGCGTGGCGACGGGTTTGGACTTTGAGTGCGCCTTGGTGCAGGCGCGATGCATCAACCAGCACGATGGCGACATCGGCATTGCTCGCCCCTGTCACCATATTACGTGTATATTGCTCATGGCCCGGTGCATCAATGACAATGAAGGACGACTGGGGGGTGGCAAAATAGCGGTAGGCGACATCAATCGTAATGCCCTGCTCGCGCTCGCTCTCCAAGCCGTCAGTGACAAAGGACAAATCAAGGTCGCCCTCTTCGGCTCGGCTATAGCGGGCGTTCGATAGCGCATCGACTTGGTCGCTCATGAGCGCTTTGGAATCGTGGAGAATGCGACCAATCAAGGTTGACTTGCCATCATCGACGCTGCCAGCTGTGACAATGCGGACGAGTTTGGTTTGAGCTTGTGTCATCAGAAGTAACCTTCCCGCTTGCGCCGTTCCATGGCGGCCTCATTGACCTTGTCATCCATGCGGGTGGCACCACGCTCCGATAGCGTGCTGAGGCGCGTTTCAGCTATGATGGCGGCGACATCTGCGGCATCGCTCTCGATTGGACAGGTGCAGGTCATGTCGCCCACGGTCCGGAAGCGCACGAGGCGGTGCTCAACCTCTTGGCCCTCTGCGGCTGGGGTTACGGAAGTGACGGGCCGCCAATAATCGCCGTCGCGCACGACGGGCCGCACATGGGCGAAATAGAGGCTGGGCAGTGCGATTTTCTCGCGCTCAATATAGGTCCAGATGTCCAGCTCGGTCCAATTGGATAGGGGGAATACACGGAAGTTCTCCCCCGCTTGCAGGCGACCATTATAAAGGTCCCAGAGCTCGGGCCGTTGTGACTTGGGGTTCCACGCACCAAAGGCATCGCGGTGACTGAACACGCGTTCTTTTGCCCGCGCCTTGTCTTCATCGCGTCGGGCACCACCGAGCAACAAGTCAAAACCATGGGTTTCAATCGCTTCAAGAAGCGTCACGGCTTGCGCCGCATTGCGACTAGCCGTGGGCGAGGCCAAGCGCACACTGCCGCGCTGGATGGAGTCTTCGACATGGGCGACCACCAAGCGCTCACCCAATCTCGCCGCTGTCTCATCACGGAATTCGGTGACGCCCTCAAAATTATGGCCCGTATCGACATGCAACAACGGGAAAGGCAGTTTTTCCGGCCGGGAGGCCTTTAGCGCCAGATGCAATAGGACGGCGCTATCTTTGCCGCCAGAGAATAAGAGCGCCGGGTTGCGGCTTTGGGCTGCGGCTTCGCGCAAAATGTAGATGGCCTCCGATTCGAGGCGGTCGAGGTGGAGGAGACGGCTAAAGAAGGTCATGCGATTTTTTCCTGATTATGATTGTTCTGGTGCAAGCCGCACTCCTTGGTGTCGGCATTTTCCCACCACCAGCGACCGTCGCGCGCATGCTCACCGGGCCGAATGGCACGCGTGCAGGGGTCGCAACCGATGGACACATAGCCGCGTGCATGGAGTGGATTGAGGGGGACTTGAAACTGCTCGGCATAGGCCAAAATGTCGGCCCAATTCCAAGCGGCCAGCGGATTATATTTAACCAGGTCGTGAGCTGTATCCTGCTCGCGCTCTTCCAAACGATCGCGCGTCAGGGCTTGGTCGCGCCGCTGGCCTGTGATCCATGCGTCGTAACCACCAAGTGCACGCCCCAAAGGCTCAAGCTTGCGGACCCCACAACAGGCCTTCCGCGCTTCCAAGCTTTCGTAGAAACCATTGAGGCCAAAGGCCGAGACAAAATCAGCCAGCGCGGTCGCTTCAGGTTCGAATTGGTGGATGGTCAAGCCATAACGGGTCTCGGTCCTCTCAATCATGGCGACCGTGTCTGGATGAAGCCGGCCCGTCTGAAGGGTGAAGACTTCAATGTTCAGCCCCAGTCGGGCAATTACATCGGTTAGCACCATGTCTTCGGCCGAAAGCGAGCTGGCCAAAGCTACTCGGCCCTGCCCGCCAATGGCACGCAGACTTGCCTCTAGCCGCAACGTGAGCGGGACGAGCCGCTCTGGGTCGGGGGCTAGGCTGGTTGCTTTGTGTGTCTGATCGAGGAGGATCATCGTCGGCATCTTTCTGGAAACTTCGGCAGGAAACCGAAACTTGCAGAGCTGACTTAGGCAGAGCGCGCGCTTTAAACGACCGACGGAAGCTGCACGCTGCCATTAGCAAACCTATCAAAACCCCTCGAAACCCCCTGTTTTGCGGCATCTATCAGGTCTTCTAATAGACACCTTAAGCGGATCGGCATTGTTCGCGCGCGGGGGAGCCCAGATATAGCCCTCAGATAAAGGGCCCTGAATGTATATTTATAATGCCATCGACCAAAGCATCGTAGACGCGCGGGTCAGACAATTCGCCGACCAGACCGAACGCTATTTAAGCGGCCGGATCTCGGAGGACGAGTTTAAACCGCTGCGCTTGCAGAATGGCGTCTATGTAGAGCGTCATTCGCCTTTGCTGCGCGTTGCGATCCCCTATGGCCTGCTTTCGTCGCGCCAATTGCGTATGTTGGCCCAGATTGGCCGAAAGTATGATCGCGGCTTTGGCCATTTCACCACACGCCAGAACATTCAGTTTAACTGGGTCAAGCTGGAGCAGGTGCATGAGATTTTGGCTGATTTGGCCAGCGTGCAAATGCATGCGATCCAAACCAGCGGCAGCTGTATCCGTAATGTCACGACCGACCATCTAGCCGGTGTCGCCCATGATGAGCGCGTCGACCCCCGTCCATTAGCAGAACTGATGCGTCAGTGGTCGACACTCAATCCAGAGTTTGCCTTCCTGCCGCGCAAATTCAAAGTCGCTTATAATGGGGCGGTTGAAGACCGCGCTGCCAGTGAAGTGCATGACCTCGCCTTTGATGTCTACCGCGACGAGGCCGGCGAAGTTCGATTGACTGTGAAGGTTGGGGGTGGGCAAGGCCGTACGCCGCGCGTCGCGCCTGTAATCAAGACCGGCCTGCATTGGCGCGATATGCTGTCTTATACCGAAGCGGTCCTGCGCACCTATAATCGTTGGGGTCGGCGCGACAATATCTACAAGGCCCGCATCAAGATTCTGGTGGATGCGCTCGGTCCTGAACGCTTTGGCGGAGAAGTTGAGCAGGAGTTTGCCCATCTCCAAGGTGGTCCTGCAACTTTGGCGGCTTCCGAACTTGAGCGTATGACCGCCTTCTTTGGCGCGCCGGCTTATCACAGCGCGACAACTGGCGATCAGGATGAAGCCCGTCACCGTTTGGCTGATCCACGTTTCAATGCTTGGGTTAAACGCAATGTCGCCAAGCACAAGCGCGACGCTTATGGCGCGGTCACCATTAGTCTAAAGCCCCTCGGTATTGCACCGGGTGATGCCACCAGCGACCAGATGGACGCGGTTGCCGATTTGGCTGACCGCTTTTCCTTCGGGCAAATCCGTGTTTCCCATCACCAGAATTTGGTGTTGGCCGATGTGGCACGTTCCGAACTGTGGACCCTCTACCAAGCGCTGGAAACCCTCGGTCTGTCAGAGCCAAATGTAGGCCTTGCGACCGACATCATCTGCTGCCCCGGCGGCGATTATTGTGCTTTGGCAAACGCGAAGTCCATTCCTGTCGCCGCCGCCGTGCAAGAAACCCTTGCCGCCAAGGCGCAAGATATTGGCACACTGGCAATCAAAATGTCGGGCTGTATCAATGCCTGTGGCCACCACCATGTCGGCCACATTGGTATTCTGGGCGTCGATAAGAAGGATGAGGAATGGTACCAAATCCTCATCGGCGGCCGCACCGACACCAGAACCGCACTTGGCCAAATTGTCGGCAAAGCCATTCCGCGCGAGGCCGTGGCCCCCACCATCGAACGCATGACAAACTTCTATCTGGAAAACCGCACTAGCGGTGAGTTGTTCATCGATGCCGTGGAACGCCTCGGCAAGACGGCTTTCCATGATGCCGCCTTCCAATCCGATACCTCTCCGACTTCCCCCTCCCCCCAAATTCAGGAAGCAAACTCATGAGCACTTTGTTGAAACTCTTTTCGCTTGGCGACGTGCGCGCATTTCCTTTACCAGAAGGCGCGTTTCGCCCTGCCCCAGCCGCTAATCCACTGCCGAATATGGAATTGATCAATCAAGGCCAAGGCGATGTGCGCAGCCTCATTCGCCCCAACGTCAAACAACCCGAAGCGCCCAGCGTGTCGGCTTGGGAGCATGGCACTCTGCTAACGCTTCCGGAATGGTTGGCGCGCGATGGCGCTTCGTTGGCAGCACCTGTTGGGATCGTTTTGATGCCAACCGATGACCCATTGGCTTTGGCAGGGCACTTAGATGGTGTGGCCGTGATCGCGGTCGAGTTTGCTAAGTTCAGCGATGGCCGTGGTTACTCCATTGCGACCTTGTTGCGTTCGCGCTTGGGCTTTAAGGGCGAAATTCGCGGCGTCGGTGATGTCTTGATCGACCAACTGTTTGCTATGGCCCGTTGCGGCATTGATAGCTTTGCCTTGCGCGGCGACCAAGATGTGGAAGCCGCAAAGCGCGCCTTTGAAACTTTCCCCGCTGTCTATCAATGGGCGGCAGACGAGCGCGATTTTGTGTTGGCGACGCAGGCCAATCTGGAAAGAGAAGCTGCGTGATCGGTCAGGTCTATCTGGTTGGCGCGGGGCCAGGTGCTGCGGATCTTCTGACGGTCCGCGCCCTGCGCTTGATCGAGCGGGCGGACGTCATCCTCTATGACGCCTTAGTGACGGATGAGATTTTAGCCCTCGCCCCTCAGGCTAAAATGGTGCCGGTTGGCAAGCGCGGCGGTCGGGTCTCAATGGATCAGGCTTTGATCAATCGCCTCTTGGTCTCCACTGCCTCTAAGCACAAGCTGGTCGTGCGTCTCAAGGGCGGCGATCCGATGTTGTTTGGCCGCGCCCATGAAGAGATTGAGGCCTGCGTGCAAGCCGGCATCCCCGTTTCGGTCGTGCCCGGGATTACTGCCGCCTTTGGTGCGGCGTCGGCTTTATCAACTTCTCTTACGCAACGCGGCGTTTCTCGCTCGGTGACCTTTGTGACGCCAACTGTGGCGCGCGGCAGCCAAGCTTCCCCTGCTTGGGCCAAAGCAGTTGCGGCCGCCGACACGGCGGTCATTTATATGGGCCGGGGTGATGCGGTTTGGATCCGCGATACCTTGCTTAATCTAGGCATGCCCGCCACCCTGCCGGTCGTCTTGGCTGAAGATGTCTCGCGGCCGTCCAGCTTCAATGTCAAAGGGCCTTTAGCAGACCTACCAGACTTAGCGCTAAAGGTTGGCTCTGGACCCGTGCTGATGATGATTGGCGAGGTGTTTGCTGAGGCCAAGGTGGATGTCGATATGCTGGGTCTTGATCAAATGGTGGGACCGCTTACTTCATCGGTCGGGTAGCTTAAGCACAGTGATTGCCTGTCGAACTTTCTTAGCCAGTCCTAACCAAACTCGACGGCCAACCGATGCGGACAAGTAGGCCATCGGGTGCTGCGACGGCGAATTCATACATGCCCCAGTCGCGATGGCGCAGAACACCGCCGGGTCGGATGATCAAATCATCAACACGCGCAGCTATCTCGTCGACATGCGGAGTCCGAATGAAAACACCAAATGGGTTATGATCCACGGGAACGGCCCAAGGCCCTTCGCCGGCTTGGGTCACATGAACTTCGCAGTCCCAACCAGTCAGGATGACATAGTGCTTGTCGCCACCAACCCGTTCAAATCCCAAGCGCTCCCAAAACGAGATCGTTGCGACCAAGTCGTTGGTTGGCACGATTGCAAAGGCACCGACGGGGTCCTGATTTGCCATCAAGGTCGCGTAAAGATCAGGACGCCACCGATTGGGCCTTTGGGTGCTTGGTCGACCATGGGGCCTTGTGCAATTGCGGTGATGCGGTTTTCGGCAATACCGCGACTGACTAGGATCTGTCGCACAATGGCCGCACGCTCTTCGCGGTTCTCCAAGCTAGAAGGTGGCCCGTCATCGCCGGAAATCGACACCAACACGATGCGGCGCTTGGGACATTGGGCCAATTGATCTTGAAGCCGCACCACAACTTGCGCAGCTAAGGTACCAAGGACGCTTTCGCCATGGGGAAAATAGATACGTGTCGCCTCTCCCGCGCAGATTTCATCGCCCAGAACGATGGCGTCCGACTTTGGTGGATTTGTCGCACAACCGGCCGCCAACAGTGTGAGGCCAATCAGACCACAGCCTATCTTTACGCTTAAATGCTGCTTTCCCATTCGTGCCCCCCTAATGGACCGCCCCCGGTCAATCAATGCTTGTTAAGCTAGGCTAAGCCTGAACCACTGACAAGCCATCTGGACATACTGTGTATGATACAGTAATGAGTCGTGCATGGTAACTGATGACCCTTTCTTTAAGTTCGAGGGCGACCTTCGACGGGGCGTGATTGCGCTGGCAACGCTGTCCCAGCTTGTCACGGCGCAATATGGTTATTCCTTGCGCCAAAAGCTGACCGAACAGGGAATGGAGATTGAAGAAGGGACACTTTATCCCTTGCTGCGTCGGTTGGAATCTCAAGGTCTTTTGACCAGTGAGTGGCGGATCGAGGATGGCCCCCCTCGCCGCTATTATGTGCTGAGTGACGAAGGCCGCAGGCTCTATCCTCAGCTTGTAAATTCCTGGCGGAACCTATCCGCCGTGATGGAAAACCTATTTAAGGAAGGACCTCTGAATGACGTCTGACGACATGATCTTGCGCTATGCGCATGCGGTAGCCGCGTGTTTGCCCCAGTCCATGCAAGCCGATGTGCGTGCTGAACTCCATGCGCCTTTACAGGATGATATTCAGGCGCTTTCTGGCGATAGCGCGCCAACCCTTCAGTTGGTCAAGGAACGAATTCTCGCGTTTGGCCCACCGCAAGAGGTGGCGCTTCGATATCATCGTCCTGCCCCGATAATTGAGGCAGTGGATACGCGCTTGTTCTCAAAACTAGCTCTTGGCCTGATATTGGGGCTAACGGTTTTGACACTCAGCATCGCACTGTCTTCCCCAGATCAAACCGCGGCACGTTTGCAAGTCGGATTGAGGGACGCAGTCTTCTTGGTTCTTGGAGTCTTGCTTGCGTGCTTCTGGGGTCTTGGGGCGCTGCGTCGGGCCCAACCAAAACTCTTTGCATGGAAGCCTGCCAAGCTTCCCGCCGTGCGAAACCCAGACAATGTTTCGCGACCTTTGGCGTTATCTGCCTTGGTGGCCGGATCGTTGGGCCTACTCATTCTGATGAACCCAATTGCTTTCTCCGACCTGCTTTTAGGCGGTCAAAGCCCCGCGGCCCTTGTCTATGCCTTTACTTATGATGACCAATTTTTGTCGGATCGTGCGCCCTTCTTATGGGGCGCGCTAATCGTCGGCCTTGTAACCTATGGAGTTGCCGCGATCGAAGGACGTTGGAGGCCATCAACCCGCAAAGTCGCACTGGCCCTATCGCTCGCGATTGCCTTGATTAGCTTATGGGTGGTTCTTGTTGGCCCAATCTTTGTTGCGTTGCCGACCGATCAATCCATGAAGTTCTGGGTTGTTTTGATTGCTGGTATTACATGCGTCGATGTTTGGTTGAAATGGCGCGATCATCTTTCAACTCGCAGCACGTCGGTACCAAAACCGCTCTAATATTCCACATCACCCACTAGAAATATGGTGCAGCCGGCCTAGCTCTGGTTATTGAATTGGGTCCCGAGCACTTCATGAAAACCTTGCGCTTTGTATTAGGGGATCAGCTCTCCCAGAAAATCTCTGTCTTGCGTGGATCCGATCCCACGAGCGATATCATTTTGATGGTGGAAGTGCAGGCTGAAGCGGTCTCCGTTCGCCATCACAAGAAGAAGATCGCATTCATTTTGGCATCCATGCGCAGCTTTGCTGAAACCCTCCGCGGTCAAGGGTTCATCGTCGATTACGTTAAGATGGATGATCCAGCCAATATGGGCACTTTCGGAGGTGAGCTAGAGCGTGCCATCCTGCGGCATCGGCCAGATTCCCTAGCCATGACGCGGGCTTCAGAATGGCGGGTGCTAGAGATGCAGCGGCAATGGGCGGAAAGTCTCGACCTCAACGTGTCGCTGCTCGACGATGATCGCTTTCTTTGTGATGAGCCAAGATTTCGCGCTTGGGCTTCAGGTCGGAAAAGCTTTGTGATGGAGCATTTCTATCGCGACATGCGCCGTCAGACGGGCCTTCTGATGGAGGGTGATCAGCCTGCTGGCGGCCGTTGGAATTTCGACCATGATAACCGCAAGCCCGCCAAGCCCGATTTATTCATGCTGCCTCCGCGCCAGTTTCCGCCTTCGGCGCTGACGCAAGAGGTCATTGATTTGGTAGCCGTTCGCTTCGCTGATCACTTTGGCGACCTAGAGCCATTTTGGTTTGCTACTTCGGCCACCGAGGCAGAGCTAGCCCGCGATCATTTCCTGGCCCATCACTTGCCCCGTTTTGGCGAGACCCAAGATGCGATGCTGGAAGGCCAAGCCTTCCTCAATCATGCGGTGCTGTCGCTCTATCTCAACCTTGGTTTGTTGGAGCCTCTCGATCTGTGTCGCAGAGCAGAATTGGAATGGCGGGCGGGCCGCGCGCCCTTGGCAGCTGTTGAGGGATTTATCCGACAGATAATTGGGTGGCGCGAATATGTGCGCGGCATTTATTGGCTGCATGCACCCGACTATCAAGGCTTCAATCATCTCGAAGCCAAGCGCCCCCTGCCCGCCCTCTATTGGACTGGGCAAACAAAAATGGCTTGCATGCGTGCAGCCGTCGGTCAGACCAAGCGCGAGGCTTACGCCCATCATATTCAGCGCTTGATGGTCACAGGAAACTTCGCATTGCTGGCGGGCCTTGATCCCCATGAAGTGCATGAGTGGTATTTGAGTGTCTATGCTGACGCCTTTGAGTGGGTGGAAATGCCCAATACGATCGGCATGGCGCTTTATGCGGATGGCGGCATCATGGCTTCTAAACCCTATGCGGCCAGTGGCGCTTACATCAACAAGATGAGTGATTATTGCGCGCGCTGTGCCTATGCCCCTGCGGTCAAGGCGGGTCCGCAAGCTTGCCCGTTCAACCCGCTCTATTGGGACTTCATCGGGCGCAATGAAGACAAACTTGGCAGCAATCCGCGCATGGGCCCAGTCTATGCTACCTGGCGCAAAATGGGCACGGTCCGGCGTGAGGAGATAAAAGTCGATTCACAACGTATATTAGAGGCCTTAGATAATGGCCGCCTGTGAACCCCTCGACGCAACAGCTGTCAGTGAAGTCATCGCGATGGCGTTGAGCGACCATGTCAGTTTTGACCATATCCGGAACCTCTATGGGCTTGGCCCTGACCAAGTCAAAGCACTGATGCGAACCAACCTTCGCCCCGGCAGCTATCGCGCGTGGCGCAAGCGGGTGCGTGACTTTGGGGATCGCCGCGCCCATTACAAATCCGCAAAAACCTTAGCATAGCTGTATTTGCACCATGAGAGCCGCCATTTCACTGGCGGCACAGCGCTTGGCCATCCAGCCCACGCCGTGCATAATGACAGAGTCTTGTAACATCTCTTCTAGGTCAGATCGGTAATCATGCAACATCAGCCCAAGCTCGTGATTTTTGATTGCGACGGGGTTTTGGTCGACTCCGAGTCCATCGCCAATGAAGTGGGCGCTGCTTGGATTTCGGAGCTTGGTTGGCAGATGGACGCGGCTGAAGCACGGGCTCGTTTCTTGGGCTTATCCGATGCGGCCATGTTTGCCGTGATCGAACAACGGATTGGCCGCGCGATCACAGCCGAAGAGATTGCGCAGAACCATGAGCGGATCACTGCGCGATTTGAAGCGGAGCTGCAAGCGATTCCGAGTGTTGCATTGGTTTTGGCAGATTTGGCCGCTCGCGCAATTCCTATGGCTGTAGCGTCGAGTGGGGAGAGGACCAAGATCTTCGCCAATTTGGCCAAAGTGGGTTTGCTTGGCTATTTCGGAGACCAGATTAGTTCGGCGACAGAAGTGGCCGAAGCTAAGCCGTCCCCGGATGTTTACCTGCTCGCTGCGCGAAAGGCGGGCTATGCTCCCTGCGATTGTCTGGCGATAGAAGATAGTCCCAATGGTGTGTTGGCAGCAGTGCGTGCTGGAATGTACGTGATTGGCTTTGCGCGTGAAACGCCCGCGTCTGCGCTCGTGGATGCGGGTGCCCATAGGATTGCACTCACGATGCCCGAAATACTTGAGCTCTTGCACGCGGAACTTGGGATCGCAGGCTAGTGTCGCAACGGTCAGGGAGGACGTAACCCCTCGTTTTAGCTATTTGATGTCGCAGCGGGGTTTGGAAGGGTGATGGAGACGCGTAACCCACCCAGATTGCCATCGGAAAGTTCCAAATCGCCGCCATAGGCTTGGACGATCTCTTGAGCAATGCTCAAGCCCAAGCCTGTCCCACTGAGACTGGAATCAAATTTTTGCCCGCGTGCCAGTGCCATGCGGCGCTGGTGCGGTTCAATGCCTGGTCCATCATCGTCGATCAGGATTCGAAGATTTGCATGATCGGCTACCGTCGCGATGGCAATCCGCGTCCTGGCCCATTTGCGTGCATTGTCGAGGAGCGATCCAACCAGCTCGGTCAAGTCGCTTTGGTCTATTCGAATCTTGTGCTCTGGATCGACTTGGACATCCCACGTTAGATTTTCGGTCGCGCTCGTGCGCGCCAGTGCATTAGCGATCTGATGGATGATCGGGGCGAGGGAAATCTCAACGAGGCGTCCAAGGGTTGGACCATGAATATTGGCGCGCGCCAAATCACGTGTGGCCCGATGTTCAAGATCGCTCACAATATCTCTTATGGTTGCGGCCGCATTGGCTTGGCCAGACGTTTCGATTTCGTCCGCGCGTGCCAATAGGACTGCCAATGGCGTTCGAAGACTGTGGGCTAGGTCCGCTGCGCGTTCGCGTGCTTCGCGCGCATGACGCTCACCGGCATCAAGGAGGGCGTCAAAATCGCGCGCGAACGTGTCCAACTCGATGGGAACCATTTCCGTGAGACGTTCTTGACGGCCTGAGCGCACTAAAGCCAACGCATGTGATGCTTTATTCAATGGGCCCATGAGCATGCTGCCCTGCACAAAGGTGATGATCAACAAACCCATGCCTAACAGGATGAAGACGGGTGCCGTGTCCAGCATGATGGCATCGACTTGGCCCTCTAACAGCTCTCGATCAATTGCCACTGCAAATCGCCAGCTATGCTTCCCTTCAACTCCTTCAGGAATCCTGCGCTCCAGCAAGAGTAGGTCCACGCCATCTGGTCCTTCTGCGGCATGTCGATGGACTGTGTTCAAGGGTAGAATGTCGTTCGGGAGTTCCATGGTAAATGTCACCAGCGACCCTGACCTGACGATGGCTTTGGATTTATCGTCGACGACCTGCCAGTAGAGGCCTGATAATGGCTCCTCAAACCTCGGATCCGGCAAAGTCTTTGGCACCAAGGTCACAACGCCATTTTCCAGCTTCAGCCCACGTGTCATGAAGCGCAAATCGGCCTCAAGTTCGGCAATGGTGCTCTGTTGGACGTGGTGTTCAAATGCCGCCCGAAATCCGATTGCGGAGATCAGTGGCAGAATGATTGCGCTTGCAAGACCGACAGACCAAAGCCCGAAGCGTAACGACTTGACCATCACTTCTGCCCTATCGGTTCTTTTGGGTTCCACATGTAGCCGTAGCCGCGGCGCGTCATAATCCTGTCGGGTCCGATCTTTCGACGCAAGCGCATCACTGCTGCTTCGATGGCGTTCTCCCGACGCAATTCATGATCACCGTAAACATCCTCGCAGAGGCTGGCTTGAGAGATGGTCTCGCCTGGCGCTCGGATGAGTGCCGTCAGTATTCGGAACTCCAAAGGGGTCAAGTCGATCTGTCCAGTCCCATCCGAGACACTGCGAAAGCGCAAATCAATCGTAAGGTCACCGTCCCGTATCAGATTTTCTGCCTGCCCTGCCCCACGGCGCAGAACCGCATGAATACGAGCAATAACCTCGTCCAGAATGAATGGCTTGACGATGTAATCGTCTGCCCCGGCGTTAAGGGCATCAACGCGTTCTGTCCAACTGCCGCGAGCGGAGGCCACCAGCACAGGAAGCTTTACCCCATCGGCTCTCCATCGCTTTAGAATTGAAAGACCATCCAACTTTGGCAGGTTCATGTCCAGAATGGCGAAAATGAATGGTTCTGTATCGCCTTTGGCCCAACCTGCCTCGCCATCTGAAACAAGTGTCGGCAGAAATCCCGCTCGATCCAATGCGCGTACAAGTATAGAACCAATCTCTGGTTCATCTTCTATGATTAGAACGCGCATTTATCCTCCGAGCACTTCCTCTAGCTGAAAGTAACTGACAGTTTCCTGACAAAGTCGATCAGGATTCTGCTTCTTCTTGACCTTTATCGTCCGCTTTTGATCTTTTGCGGAGAAAGTCATGAAGTTGGGCGATACAATCACAGCCGATCCTTGCATGTTGTGCGGCAAGATCGAACGCACCGTGGTAGGCACTGTCGGGCGGGGATTAAAGCCACTGACAACAGTTCTCTGTAATGGGTGCGGCCTAGTCAGTCACGATCCCCTGCCGACAAAGGCTGAATTGGATGCGTTTTATACCTCAGACTATCGGAAGAATTACAAAGGCATTTTGAAGCCGAAGGCGAAGCATTCCTTGCGCGCACAGCGAAGTGCTGCGCTGAGGGCCGTACGCCTCAAGGCTCTCATCCAGCCCGGAAGTCGAGTCCTGGATATTGGCGCGTCATCCGGCGAGTATGTTTATATGATGGGCAAGCTCGGTTTTAACGCTTGCGGCGTCGAGCCCAATGATGGCTACAGGCATTTTGGCATGGTAACCTATGACATAGAGGTCACCAATCCCAAACTGGAGCCCGAAGCCTTTGGTGCAGGAATCTTTGACCTGATTACTTTAAACCATGTGTTCGAGCACCTGGCCGACCCGCTAGATGCTTTGACTTGCTTTAGGCGATGGCTAGCTCCGGGGGGGCTGTTATTCATTGAGGTGCCAAATATTGAAGGCGTCCAGAAGCAGCGTGGCAACCTCTTCCATTATGCGCATGTCTGGAATTTCTCGCCGGCGACTCTGAGGGCCACCCTGTCTCGCGCTGGCTTTGAGCCGATCAACAGCCCGCAATGTAACGGGACCTCGTTGGTGTTTAAAGCGAGCTCTAACCCGGCCCCAAGTCACACCGAAAGCCTCTCAAATCTGGCTACCAAGCTGCGCCACCAGTTGCTGGAAGACCAATCGCCTGCGACTTATTTCGTCTCTGGTGCCCCTTTTAGGCGGCGTTGGCAGCGGCTCTTACGAAACCTCGATGAGATCACAACAACAAGTCGCTTTGAAAGCCTCAGGAAGATGGCAGACGCAACATTGAAACAGGCGCAACACGCTGCGCGTCTTGAGACATCCAGCCAAAAAGCCAGTGTCCATCAACCAAGTCATCAACAAACTCTCACAAGCTAGTGAGATCACAACTTTGTCGGTTGCGCCGGTAATGTGGTGACCCCATGTTGAATGCGTGTGGACCGGGCCCCTCTGGCAACCCGTTTTCAGGTTGCGATGTCGGCCACACCGGAGTCTTTTATAAGGCGCGGTGTCAGGGTCCCTCTTTTATTCCCTCATCGGCCTTCTTCAGGCTCTGCCATGCATAAGCATAGAGGAGCATGACATGAAACTTGGACGTATCGAAGCCCTGAAAAGCCATCATTCAAGACTTGAAAGTGAATTGGCGGCATTGGCGAAGAGACCCTTTATCGAGCCTGAACTCATCACGCGGCTGAAACGCCAGAAGCTGTTGGTGAAAGACCAATTGGTTGCCGCGGGTGTTATGGCACCCCGACCAGAGCGGGCCCTAATTTACGGCCAATAGCGCCACCCTCGAACAGGTAAGCGCACCCGCCCCAATCGCTTGCCTCGGGAGAATATAGGTCAGAACGGACTTTCCTATTCTCCCACCCGGCCCTTGCGCACCGCTCTCCCCCCGCCCGTGCGCAAGGGCCATTCCTACCTTCATGACCTCGCCTTTGACGACAATTGGAAGTCTTCGTGTACCAACCCACAAGTGATCAACTCCGCACACCTGATAAGCCAGTGGTGCACTTGAACGTGAACACATCTGTCCAGGCTATCGACACAAGCGCAGGCGCAACCAGTGTTCCGTTTGCAATCTTGGTCAATCGATCCGCCGGCAGCTTCCGCTTGTTTGGATTGGCGCGCCTTAAGGCCGCGATGCGTCGAGCAGGACTTGGGCAAGAGGTGCCGCTAGTCTTGTGCACAGGAAGTGAGCTTCACGATCGCGCATTAGAACTTGTCCACCAAGGCGCTCAGACGCTTGGTATCTTAGGCGGTGATGGTTCAGCCCGCACAGTCGCTTTAGCCTTGCGCGGCTTGGATGTGCCAATTCTGCCTTTGCCGGGCGGCACCTTAAATCGCCTCTGCCACCGAGTTCACGGCCATGCCGACCTCGGCCAAACTCTGCGAGACTTGGGTAACGCCAAGCCAGCCTGGCTGTCGGGAGGCCTCGCAAACGAACACGTCTTCTTGGTCGCCTCAGGCTTTGGTCCGTGGATGGGCTTTCACACGATGCGCGAGACGATTCGCCGGCATGGCTTCTGGGCCGGGCTGGGTGCTTTAAAGACACTGCGACATGACTTGTTTGCTGGCAGGCTAAGCCTGTGTGCCAATCGCCAAGCTTGTGATGTTGTGATTGCAGCGCCTGGTCAGGTGGATGAGGCATTTGGCCTTGGTACAAAGGAAATTGACTTTCCCGAGACGCGACTTGAAACCGCGCAAGCACGGTTCAGTGGTCTTGGGAACGTGATGTGGCTGGCTTTGGCGGTTCTATTCAGACGCTGGCGCAATCTATCTTTTGCAAAGACCCAGATCTCAGACCGCCTGAGCGTCAGTTGTGGCGGCGATGAGATCATCGGACTTGTCGATGGCGAGAAGTGTCAGTTCGGCGATCACTTGGTATTGCGGGCTCTACCGCGGGCTGCATTGGTGCTCTCTACAAAGCGTTCGCAAGGATGATACAGGTCGCGCTTTCAGAGTTTTAGAGCGCTTCATGACCACTCTTGTTCACATCAGCGATGTGCATTTTGGCGATGCGGATTCAGCCAAGCTGGACGCCGCTTTGAGGGCTATTGAGGCAATAGAGCCAGAGTGCGTCTTGATAACGGGCGATTTGACCCAAGAGGGCAAGCTTAGTGAATTTGCCCAAGCCGACATTTGGCTCAAAAAGGTCAAAGCACCCATTGTCAGCTGTCCAGGCAATCATGACACGCCAATGTTCAACCTAGCACTGCGCTTCGCCGATCCGTTTGGTCGATATAATCGATTGGGACTTCGAACCACGTGGCAGTCCAGCGATAACTTAGTCCATATTGAAGCGGCCAATAGTGCAAGAGGTTTGCAAGGGCGTATGGATTGGTCGCAAGGTGATTATGGTCAGTTAGGGGTCATTGAGGCTTTGGATAGATTGGGCGGCTCCCGCGCTCAATATAAAGTCCTTGCCTTACACCATCCACCCCAAACCCCCGAGGGGGCGTCTGTAATGAGTCTGCCTTCAGGCCTTGATCGATTTGTGAAGCGCCTCACTCTAAACCCGCTAGACCTACTTTTGTGTGGCCATGTCCATGCGGCATTTGATTTTCCTGCTCCTGTGCTCGCGGGCGTTCGGGTCATGACGGTGCCGTCTTTGGCTTCCTCGCGGGAGCGTGGCTTTGGTTCAGGCTTTGGTGTGCTGCGTTTCGGAGCAGACAATTCGACGATAGCGCGCTCGATTTGGCGTTATCAAGATGGGTCGTTCAAAGAAGTCACTGAGCTTTCAAAAGGCACCCTTCACATCGCGGGCTGATACAAGGGCGCGGCCTTTGGCCAAAACCTCGCCGTGTTCATTTTGAACTTGGGTACTCAAGTCAACTAAGGCCTTCTCCGGCCGCAGCCGCGTAATCGTAACCTGCGTGTGTACGCGCTGCCCAGGCTTCAGCGTGCCGAGCCAAGCTGTTTCCTGTTTGAGATAATTGGTGCCTTGTCCCGGTAAGTCCATGCCAAGCAAAGTTGAGATCAGACCTAACATATAGGCTTGACTGGCCAAGGTCTGAGCAACTTCTGCTGCCAATGTCGTCCCGCCCGCTCGAGCTTGTAAGTCCTGCATAGCTTGGGCAGCATTTGCTTCAAAGACGGTTTCGCTCGCGCTGATCATGCCGACTTTGAGTGGCACCGTGGCTGCGCTGCTTGCCGCTAAAGCTTCTTCAATAGGTACGGCAGCGTTAATCAAAAGCCGACACACGACAACGCCATCCTCCAAGCGCGCAAGTTCCCACCCATCCCCCTCCCGGACGACTTCCAAAGCTTCGCCTGCAAAGGCGGGGGCTGGAAACATGGCCGCAGTTGAGTGGGGCGTCTCAGAAAGTCCTGCGGCTCGGACGAGCCAAGATGTCAACATTGCACCGTGCGCGACAGTCCGCCCAAAGCCGCTGTTTGCGGCAAAGTTAGGATCAACATGAATCGGATTGGCATCGCCAGACAGCTTTGCAAATTGGTCGAGGTCGCTTTGCGTGGGTGTTAGGATCATGGTCTTGGGATCAAGTGCTTTTGGATTTTGCCAGCTGGTGTGCGGGGAAACTCGTCAACCAAGGTGATATATTTGGGCACTTTAAAGGCCGCCAGTCGGGCGCGACACCAAGCTTGCAAGTCACTTGTCTCGGGCGCGCTTTGATCGGGACGCAGCAAAATGAAAGCATGCCCGACTTCGCCCCAGCGTGCGTCTATGACACCGACGACGGCTGCCTCTAATACGGCAGAGTGGAGCGCCAGCACATTTTCGACTTCGGCGGGATAGACGTTTTCTGCGCCTGAGATGAACATCTCTTTTAGGCGACCCACAATATAATAGCACCCATCGTCATCCTTGCGAGCAAGGTCACCGGTTTTGAGCCACCCGTCCGGCGTGATGGCCGCTGCCGTCGCTTCAGGATTGCCCCAATAGCCTGGCGTGATCCCAGGCCCACTAAGCCACAATTCGCCTGTCGCTCCTGTCGCCACGTCATTACCGTCTGCGTCTACAAGGCGGGCCTCACACAGGATTTGCGGTTTGCCGACTGAGCCAATCTTTTGGGTTGCGGTCTCTGGGTCTGCCAAAAAGACCGTAGGGCCAGTCTCGGTCATGCCCATGCCGTTAGCGACTTTGGCTCCTCGGCGCGCAAAGGCGTGAACCAAAGTATCGGCGAGCGGCGCGCCACCACAGCCCCAATGGCGAACCTTATCGAGCGCCACTTGTTCAAACTCAGGGTGCAAGCTTAGAGCCTGATAGATTGCCGGAACGCCGAAGAAGGTAGAGATGCGGCCTTGAGCCAATAGATCTATGACCTGATTAGCTTCAAATCCCGGCAAGATCAAAACATGGCCGCCTGCAAATAGCGTCGGCAAAGTATGCAGATTGATGCCGGCGGTATGAAACAGGGGCAGGAAGTTCAGCGTGACATCGCTGCTCTGCAAGTCGATGGCTTGGCCGAGATTGACCGCATTTACATGCGCCATGCCATAGGTCTGGATTACCGCTTTTGGCTGACCGGTCGTGCCAGACGTGTAAAGCAGGTACCAAATGTCCTCAAACGCCCAGTGGCGGCGCGCTGGTGCGGGGCTCGCCTGTTCTAATAGTTCTTCATAATTGTGATCGAAGTCGATCAGCTTGGCTTCAGAACTGCCCGCCAAAATGCTGGCAACGGCGGCATCTTCAGCGCCGCAAAAAACAAGCACTGGGGAGGCTTGGCCGACCAAAGGAGATAGCTCTGGCAAGGGTGCGCGCCAATTCAAGGGCGTGACGATTGCGCCCGTATTGGCTGCGGCAAATAGGACTTCAAAAAACGCGATGCGGTTACGACACAGAACCGCAACACGAGCGCCATCAACAGCACCTTGCTCTGTCAAGATCGTGGCCAGACGCAATACCCGGTCGTGTAAGGCCCCATAAGTCCTGGATTGCCCCCCAACCAATTCTGTCATGGCTGGTCGGTTTGGCGTAAGCTCTGCCCGCCGCGCCAAAAGGTTGGTCATATGCTTCATGGCTTTGGGCCCAAGGAAAGACCGCGCTCAATCATATCAAGCGCCGCGTCGACAACAGGCTCTAAGTCGGCCGTCTCGTCCCAAATCGCGTAGCGCATTCCCAAGAACACCGACAAACCGATCAGCGACCATGCCCGAATATCGGCGTCCCCCGGCCGGATTTCCCCGCGCTCAACGGCCGTTTGCAGGTTCCGCCGATAACCTTCTGCGAACGTATCATAATAAGCGCGATAGCTGTCTTCGGCGACAAATTGGGATTCCATCACGATCTTGTAGAGATTGCGGTGTGAGCGGGCGAACTCGAAAAATGCCCGCATACCAATCCGCTCAGCGCTCAGGCGGTCTGGTGCCTGTTCCACCTGGCGGGCAATATAAGCCCGCGTTTCATGGCCCATGTGCGTGACGAGAGCCCGGAAAACCGCTTCCTTCGATTCGAAATAGACATAGAAAGTCCCAAGACCGACGCCAGCGCGGCGCGTAATCTCGACAATTGAACCGTCATGATAGCCGCGTTCACCAAATTCAGCTTCTGCTGCTTCCAACAGTTTTGCCTGTGTCGCCAAGCCCTTCCGGGTCTTTGGCGTCTTAGGGCCTAGGCCAGCGCTCTGTGATTTCAAAATTGAATGTTGATTCATATTTCAACTTATGCCACGAGTTAGAGAAAGAACAAGTCCCGATTTGATCCGGGCGGACTGCGTGAGTCTATCACCAGCCGAGGGGAGGCACGAGCCATTGGAGATGCAATCCGTCTTCGACCAAGCATGGGCTGCCTATAATGGCCGTCATGACGCCATGACGCTTGGTGGTGAGACTATGATGGTTCATCGCGCCGGCGCGGGGTACCCTCTGGTTTGCATTCATGGTTGGGCTATGGGCGGTAGGTCTTTCGCCCCACAATTGGCGTTGATTGACCAAGGCTTTGAGATCATTGCGCCAGACTTGCCGGGATTTGGCGATAGCGCGGCTTCAAAAGAAGTGCCAACCATCGAAGCGATGGCGCGTCTTATCCGCGAGTTGGTCTCGGCCTTGGATTTGTCGGAAGTGACTTTGGTAGGTTGGTCGATGGGTGCCAGCATCGCTTGGCATATGGCGGCGACTAGCCCAGCAAGCCTGAAAGCGCTTGTCAGTATCGATATGTCACCCCGCGTTGCGCCGGAGGATGGCTGGGCTTTCCCATTGTCCAGCGGCATGACACGCGAAACCATTGAGCTTGCCATTCAAGCCATGCGCACGGACTGGAAGGGCTATTGCGACTTGTTTCTTGATCGCATCCTTGCAGATCCAAATGACCAGATCCGAACTGCTTTGGCCGCCCTTGCGGGGCAAGCTGATCCAGAAACCGCGTCACAGGCTTGGCTCTCGCTGATGCAATTTGATGCCCGCGCGGACCTTCCCCAAATTCAAGTCCCTGCGCTTGCCATTCATGGTGGGCGCAGCGTGCTTTACCCCCAAACGGTCGGTCTTGAGATCGCCCGTCTGATGCCAAACTGTCGGGCCATTGTGCTCGATCATGTTGGCCACGCGCCTCACATCGAGGCCCCTGACGCGTTCAATGCCCACCTGCTTACCTTGGCCAAGCGAGGCCCCCCTGCCCCCACGCTTTGCCAGCACATTACTGCCCAATAAAAACCCGGAGGAACTGACTATGAAAAAGACAACCATCAAAACCCTTTCAAGCCTGCTCTTGAGCGCCAGCGCGCTGACCAGCATTGGCTTCATCAACCCCGTACTTGCACAAAGCACGACGGCTGCGCCCAGCGATGAAGCTGCAGATGTTGTTATTGTTACCGCACGCCGGCGCGATGAAGCTTTGCAAGATGTCCCCATTTCTGTGACCTCGTTGAGTGCCGCATCGCTTGAAGCCACCGGTGCACCGGACATCACAGTGCTGCAGCAATCCGCCCCTAACGCGACCGTTCAAGTCGCCCGCGGCTCAAACTCCACCCTGATTGCCTTTATTCGTGGTGTCGGACAGCAAGATCCTTTGTGGGGCTTTGAGCCCGGCGTCGGTCTCTATGTGGATGACGTTTACATCGCCCGCCCGCAAGGTGCAGTTCTCGACATCTTTGACATCAATCGCATCGAAGTTTTACGCGGACCCCAAGGCACGCTTTATGGCCGCAATACCATTGGTGGCGCGATCAAATATGTGACCCGCAAGCTTGCAACTAAGCCCGCTTTGAACGCACGGCTCAACATGGGCAGCTATGGCCAGATTGACGCGATTGTCAGTGGTTCAACACCTTTGTCAGATACGTTCCGCGTCGGCGGTGCCTTGGCGCGTTATCAACGTGACGGCTATGGTAAGAATATCACCACGGGTGCGGAGCACTATAACAAGGACGTCTTCGCCGGTCGCGTGAGTGCCGAGTGGGAGCCAAGCGAGAACCTCTATTTCCGCTTTGCCTATGACAAGGTCAAAGACGATTCCAATGCGAAACATGGTCACCGCGAAGCAGCAGGTGCCGGCCTGACCACGGGCGCAGCGATCTTGCCAAACGTTTATGACACCGACGCTGGCATCGGTAGCGCGAATTCGGTTGAAAACTCCGGCTGGTCATTGACTGGTGAGTGGAAAATCAATGATCGCCTGACCGTCAAATCGATCAGCGCCAGCCGCGAAGGTGCCAGCGATAGCTTGATCGACTTTGATACCAACCAAGTCAAAGCGCTTGATGTACCTGCCCGCTATGACGACAAGCAATTCAGCCAAGAACTCCAACTCTTGGTAACGGGTGAGCGCTTGAACGGCGTGTTCGGCCTCTATTATCTCGATGCTGAAGCTTCCGGTGCCTTTGATACCATTGTCGGAATCGCCAATCTGACCATCGCAACATCGGGCAAGGTGGAGACCGAGAGCTTTGCGGCCTATGGCGACTTCTCATTTGATCTCACGGACGCTTTGTCGGTGTCTGTTGGTGGGCGTTACACCGAGGATTCCCGGACCGGCCAAGTCTATCGTCAGAACTTCACCGGACTTGGCTCGCCCTTGTTTGGGAATACGGCAGCGATCGCTGGTCTGTTGCGGTCCAATTATCGCAACTCAAAAGACTTCAACGACTTCAGCCCTCGGGTCAGCGTTTCCTATGAGTTCAGTGATGCACTCACGGCTTATGCTGCCTATTCGGAAGGGTTTAAGTCTGGCGGCTTTGACATGCGAGGTGACGCCGTGCTGACACCCAAGACGGTTGAAGGTTACAAGCCTGAATATGTGAACTCGTATGAAGTGGGTCTCAAAGGAAGCCTGTTTGATGGTCGTGCCAATTTTGCTGCTGCCGTCTTCCGCGCTGAATATGAAGGCCAGCAAATCACTCGCCAAGAGCCAACTTTGGCCGCTGGTATCGCGAGCTTTGTAGACAATGCCGGCTCCTCGACCATTCAAGGCTTCGAGCTGGAAGGTGGTGCCCGCTTTACCGACAATTTGTCGATGACGTTTGGGCTTGGCTATACAGATGCAAAGTTCAATGAGTTCCGCAGTTTCACTTTGGTGGGCGGTGTCCTAACACCGATCAATTTGGCGCCAACAGCGGTGTTCCAAAATACCCCAGAATGGAATGGCAATGTTGCGCTTAAATATACACGCGACCTCGGCACCATGGGCTCGCTCGATGCGACTTTGTCGGGCTCCTACCGCAGCGAATACAGCATGTTTGAGTTCGTCAATCCTTTGGTCGACCAATTGGACTCTGTGACTTTGGTCGATGCTGGCATCGGCTGGAACAGTGAAGATGGTGTGTTCCGCATGGCCCTCACTGGTCGCAACTTGACCGATGAGCGCTATAAGGTCGGCGGTTATTCCTTTGCTGGGGCAACCTTCGGCAATGTGCAGAACAGCTTCTATGGTCCGCCAAAGACCGTGACTTTGAGCCTGTCTGCCAAATTCTAATCTCCCCAAGCCCTTGGTGCCCCCGGCGAAATCCGGGGGCATTTTGTTTTTCTAGATAGAGGTGACCATGCAACCCGCACCGGCCAATGATCCGAGCCCCGCATATCGCACGCTTGTTCTGACCCTCTTGGTCACCGTCTATACATTCAACTTTCTGGACCGACAGATCATCGGCATCTTGTCGATCCCGATCCAAAAAGAGCTCGGCCTAAGTGACACGCAATTGGGTCTGATGCGGGGGCTGTCCTTTGCGTTATTCTATGCGACCTTGGGTGTGCCAATCGCGCTCTTAGCAGACCGATTTAACCGCACTTGGATCATGACGACTGCTTTGACCTTATGGAGCGCGATGACTGCACTGTGTGGCTTGGCGCAGAACTTTTGGCAATTATTTGCCGCGCGTCTGATGGTGGGTGTGGGTGAAGCGGGCGGTGTTGCACCCGCCTACTCGCTGCTTTCGGATTATTATCCACCGGAACGACGAGGACGCGCCATGGCAGCCTATTCGTTTGGTATTCCGATTGGCTCCGCAGTTGGTATTATTTTTGGCGGTGTGATTGCAACCGTTTTGGATTGGCGCTGGGCCTTTATAATTGTCGGCATCATGGGGGTGGCCCTGGCCCCGATCTTTAAAATCCTGATGAAAGAGCCGGTCCGTGGTCGCTATGATCCGCCAGGAGCCAAAGTGGCACCGGCGAAATTGAGTGAAGTCATGTCGGTCTTGGTCAAGAAGCCAAGCTTCTGGACCCTGTCACTTGGAGCGGCCTCCTCATCTATGATGGGCTATGGCTTATTTGCTTGGCTACCTGCTTTCTTTGTGCGGTCCTGGGGTGACGACCTCGGAAAAGCCATGGCGTGGCTGCCTGACTGGATGATCCCCGAAGGCGCAGGCCCCCTCCTCTATGCCGGCTACTTTTATGGCACGATTGTTCTGGTAGGAGGATTGATTGGCATTTGGTTGGGTGGGCAATTGGGTGATCGGTTCGGGGCCAAGAATAAGGGTGCCTATGCGCTTGTCCCCGCCCTTGCCTTTGTGGCGACAACCCCGTTTTTTGCCATTGGCATTTTGTCTGACTCCATTTGGGTCTCGTTTTTCGTGTTTCTCATCCCGACCGCCTTAGGGCTTGCATGGCTCGGTCCAGTCTTGGCTGCGTTTCAAGGGATTGTGCCGCCCAATATGCGGGCAACCGCCTCTGCCCTCTTTCTTTTGATCAATAATCTGGTTGGAATTGGCCTTGGAGACTTGTTGCTAGGTGCCATGTCGGACGGGTTGAGCGCTCGGTTTGGCGAAGAATCCTTACGTTACTCTATTCTTTGTGGCAGCAGCTTTTACTTGATTGCCGCCGCTCTCTTGTTTGCATCGTCCAAGTTGTTGGAACGGGATTGGATCCATCTGGACGCGGGCCAGAAGTAAATCACTGAAACTTGATGTACTTTCTGATCGCCCTTGGGCGACATGCCTTGCGCTGCATTTTAAAGACCGCACCCAAAAATCCATTTTTGCCAATAGATTTTTCGTAAAGCAAAGCTTGCAGACAAGGCATTAGCGGCCCCGATGTCCTTATGTAGTCATCACCGCCCCTTGGCTTGTGTGGTTAGGCCGCCTCTGGCAGAAGCGGAAAGCTGAGGCGTCATGCCGTTCAGGTTTGGAGATAAGAATACCCATGACTCCGCAGGACCTAAGTATCGCCTTCTTTGCACAATTGGCCCTGATCCTGTTGGCATGTCGGGTTTTTGGCTGGATCGGTAAGCGCTTTCTTGGTCAGCCCCAAGTCGTGGGCGAAATGATCGCGGGTGTATGCTTGGGGCCTTCCTTGTTCGGTCTCCTGGCACCTGAACTTCAAAGCATGATTTTCCCCAAAGAATCTAAGCCCATCCTGTTTGTTGGGGCGCAATTGGCCGTTGGCCTGTACATGTTCATCGTGGGTCTGACGTTTGATACCTCGCACTTTGTATCCCGAGCCAAGAGCGCAGCTGCAGTCTCGATTTCTGGTATCGCTGTTCCCTTTGTCTGCGCATTCCTGATCACCCCTTGGCTCTTGCAAACACCCGGCCTCTTCCACGATAGGCTTGCGACCTGGGAAGCCCAATTGTTTATGGGGGCTTGTATCGCCATTACCGCCTTTCCGATGTTGGCGCGGATCATCCATGAAAAAGGCCTCAGCAAGTCGCCTTTAGGAACTCTCGCGCTCTCGGCTGGGGCAATTGATGATGCTGGTGCTTGGTGCGTCCTCGCTATTGTTCTTGCCAGCTTTGGTGGCGGTCCCATGGTAGCCATTGTTGCAATCGGGGGCGCGTTTGCGTTCGCCATCTTCATGGCTTTGTTTGGCCGTAAGCTGACCGCACCCTTGGCAAAGATGATGGAACGCGATGGCGGGATAAGTGAGATTAGCCTTGCCTATGTTCTGATCGCTTTTGCGCTTTGCGCCTTTGCCATGGATATTGTAGGGATTCACGCGGTTTTTGGTGGGTTCGTTCTGGGCGCAGTAATGCCCAAGGGCAAATTCTCCGAAACCCTTCGTGAGAAGCTTGAACCAGTGACAGCCGTTATGTTGTTGCCGCTCTTCTTCACCTATTCAGGCCTGCATACACAATTGACGCTCGTGAACACGTGGCATTTGTTGTTCATTGCTGCGGTGATTCTGGTGATCTCAATCGCCGCCAAAGGACTTGCTTGCTATGCTGCAGCCCGTGCGACTGGGGAAGACAATCGCACGGCGATGGGCATTGGGGCTTTGATGAATGCCCGCGGTCTGATGGAACTCATCATCCTCAATATTGGCTTGCAACGCGGCATTATTGAGCCCGCCCTCTTCTCCATCATGGTGGTTATGGCGATTGTGACCACTCTCATGGCAGGACCTTTGTTTGAATTGGTCTATGGCCGTCATGCGCGGGCGACGGGTTTATTGCCGGCGGCTGACTCACGATCCTAATTGGTCGCGTCAGATAGTCGGCGATCACTCGCCGCTCGGCCCCAAAGACCTAAAAACGATATCCTGACAAAGCGGTCGAGAGAACCTCCTCATTATAAATGCGTTCGCCTTGGAGCGCGCTGGTCCCTGCGGCAACCAACAGCGGCAATAAATGTTCTTCTTGGCGGGGCGGATGGGCAAAGCGGGCAGATGGTGCATCTGGCCACTGCGCCAAACGGTCGGCGCGCTCGGCCGCGTTAGACCGCGCCGTCTCGGTCAACCAATCATCAAATGCGCGAGCGCCGGCTGAAGAGCGCGGATCGCCATAGGCGCGCATGTTATGGAAGCTCATGCCAGAGCCAAGGATCAGGACGCCTTCATCCCGCAAGATCGAAAGCGCTTTTCCGGCAGCGACATGCATAGCCGGATCGAAGCCCTGCTCTACCGACATTTCAACAACCGGAATATCGGCATCTGGAAAGGCTACTTTGAGCGGAATAAACACCCCATGATCTAGCCCACGATTAGGATCGACATGGGCATCAAGCCCATGCTCCTTCAGTAAGCTCGCAGCACGTGCCGCAAGGCTCGGTGCGCCAGCCACCTCATAGCTCAATTCATATGTATGAGGCGGGAAGCCGTGGTAGTCATAAATCAAGCTCGGCTGGCTCGTCCCGGTAAAGGCGAAGCCGCGTGTTTCCCAGTGCGCAGACACGATCAGAATTGCTTTGGGTCGCTCCGGCAGCCGCGCTGGCAAACTTTCCAAAAAGCGCGCCATTCCGGCCCACATTCCTTTTGGATCCTCCATGAAGAAGCAAGGACCTCCGCCGTGGGGGATGAAGAAGGCGGGCTGTTGGGTCATGTTCGATCTCCGATCTGGTGCAGACCCTACAGCGATAAGCTGAGCGTGATAATGCGCCATTTATGAAACGCACTGGTGACCAAATTGACCCAATCAATGGCCTTGATTAGCCGGCTGATACGGCACCAAGAACAAGCAGGGCGCGCCATATTTTTGCGCAAACACGGGGCAAGCTGATTTAATGCTCGCTTGGGTCGGTCTTTTGCCCGTCTCAATCCAATTTAACATGGCAGAGAAAATGGTGGGATAAGTTGGCACACTTAAGCGACTGTGCTCGGCTTCATCGGTGAAGCTTTGCACCAATAAGTCACCCCGTCCTGCTTGCTCAATTGTACGCCGATAGGCCGCCTCGTGGGAGACATGGGCAACCGGATCGTGAATGCCGTGAACCGTGATGACCGGGGCGACGATCAATCCGCTCAGGTCACTGTCATAGGCGAGTTCTGCGACGGCGGTCGGGTCTGCCGCAAAACGCTCCACTCCCGCATTCAAGGCCCGGTCATTGTCAGAACCCTTATAGACGACGCTTTGGTTTGAAAATGGATTGCGCCCATTCAGACGCCCAATCATGTCTTGAAACGTATTGGTTGCCCAAGCCAGATTGGGAAGGATTTGTTCTTCCTTGATCGAGAGAACCGATGTGATGTTGCGAAGGTTAGCCTGTTGTTTTGCGGTGCGCTGCGAAACCGGTGTTCCGATCCCGGTGCATTCACGCACCCTCTCGGCAAGCTCGGCGCGCGTCATGGTGGTGCCAACGGGCAAGCCTTGCCAAACTGGATATTGCGTTTCGTTTGGCCTTGGGTGGTTGCGGCAATAATATTGATAGACCGCGCGGAGATCAGAACGTAGCCAATAGGCCCTGGTGCCACCCGCCAAGACGCCACTGGTCAGGATCACACCATCGAAATTGCGTTTGCCTTCGAGATCCATTGCATAGAGCTCAGCCGCCTTTGCGGCAACATTGCCGCCCCAGGACTGGCCATGTAGAATCGTGCGTTTCGGCCGTCCGAAATGCTGCCACGTGAGTGCGCGCAAGTGGTCCATATCTTCGGCGGCAGACCTTACGCCATAGCCACCCCGGCGATAGGTGGTGCCAGCCCACGCATAGCCTTCACGCACCATAACTTCAAAGCGCTCAAGGTCCTCGATTGTCTCCGCCAATTTTGGACTGCCAAGGCGGGGACCACCATGAGCAAACAAAATCAGGCTTTGGTTCCAGTCCTTCGGCATGGCGATGAAGTAAGGCGCGCCTGCGCTCGACTTACCAGTGAAGCAATGGACCTCGCTGGGCAAAAACGCTGGGCAAGGCGTCGGCGTTGGTTGACCCGTCGCGGCAGATTGGGCCGCAACTGGAACGGGGCGGATGAGACAGCAGAGCAAGGCCAGTGTCAGCAGGAACCCCGCCAAGTCTGGAAACTCTGAGTTGCTTTGTCTCATCACGCCCAACCTTTCAGTTGCCTCGTAGCTTTAAAAGGACTTCGAAGTGCTGAAATAGAGGTAACGTCCATAGGGACGATACAAGGATCCCAAATAGCCTGACGAGGCCAGTGGCGGCTTCTCATTGGTCAAGTTGCGGACGCCTGCACGGAAGCTAGTGTTGGACGCCCAACCTTGCTTTGCTTTTGGCTCAAACTGGAAATAGAGATTGCCGGTCAACTGCGCATCTACTTCCCAAGCCACGCCATTAACGTCCAAGAATCCGGTCTCATCTACGGCACTGATATATTGGGTAAAGACGCCAATTTGGAATTCGCCGCGGCTCCAAGTCAAGGAGCCCGATCCACGCCATTCTGGACGGCCATTCTTACCCAAAAGATCGGACGACTCAGGCAAAGGGGTTGCCGCATTGATAGTGCCCGCCGCGCGAGCCGCAAACAAAGCATCGACAGCAGGTCCAGGCTCACGCCCGAACTTGGTCAGGTTCGACGCATTCAGGCTGACGCGGAAGGTTCCGGCGGTTTTGGTCTTCAGCCGCCACTTCATGCCCAAGTCCACCCCTTCGACTTCTTGTGGCAGCAAATTGACGAACTTGTCGCTGACCGAAATGATCTGCCCCACTGGCGTGATGCCGGTGCCGGCAAACAACGCGATATCATCGGCATTGGCTGCTGCGCGGGTAACGAGTGGGTTCGACCGTCCACCGAGGCGGTCGAGATAATCCTGCACCACAGCATTGGAGCCGCCAAACAGACCGACGATCCGCTCTTGCTCGATCCGCCATTTGTCCACGGTGAAGGTATAGTTGCCTGCCCAATCTGGTAGGAACTTCGGTTGGAACACCAGACCAATGGAAGCATTTGTGCTTTCTTCTGGCTGTAGGTCAGGATTGCCAGACAACAGTAGCGAATAGCCAATGCTGCGCGTACAGGCCCCAAAAGTCGTGATCCGGCGTGCCCGCAGGTCAGCTTCACAGCGGATATAGTCGTTATTGGTCGCCAAGCGGCCATAGGTCTTGGTGTTAGTTTGCTCCAAGTTTGGTGCGCGGAAGCCTTCGGAATAAGAACCCCGGAAGCGCAGGCTATCCACAATATCCCAAGCCACAGCGACCTTTGGCTTTACGACGCTGCCAAAGTCGCTGTAACTCTCAGCTCGCCCGGCAATTTGCAGATCGATGCTGCGGACCAGTGGGATATTCATGGATTGCGAGACGACCGGCACGGCAAACTCGACATAAGCCGCTTGCACAGTGCGCTTGCCTTTGGTGTCAGGGTTCTGGCTGACGGCAATCACATTGCTCAATTGGGTCGCGCCCGTTACGGAATCCACAAATGGGTTGGAACCATCGAGATTGGCATCACGATTATCGCGCTGCGTCTCGGCGCGCACTTCAAGACCAAATGCAACGCCGACGTCACCACCCCAAATCTGGAACAGGTCACCTTTGGAGACTTTAAAGTCTGCCATGCTTAAAGTCGTACGCGACTCACGGCGCAGTTTGAAGGTGATCGCGTCAATGGCAGCCTTAGAACTTGGTGTACAATCCCCGTAGCTTAACTGATCCAAGCAACCGCCATTGAAAGGGTTGTAAGCGTCAGGCGTTGAGAGGGCCAATTGTCTCTGGAGGGCCGTTGAATTGACCGCGTCGGAAACGTCTTCAGCTTCGGCTTCAGAATAGACGATCGCCGACTCCCAGTTGAAGCCACGATAAATACCCTTCAGGCCTGCTAGCAAACGCGCTTGGTAATTGTCGACATTCACAGTCTGATAGCCCGCGTCAACAAAGCGATATTGGTTCAAGGTAATGGCCAAGCCTGTGGTAGGCACATTGGTCAAACCAGACAAACGATTGGGGTTGGTTTGGCCGTTGGCAAACACGGTTGGGCCAAATGGGTTCCAATAATTGGAGGCCGGAATTGTCAGCGTGTTCAGGTTGATGACGGGCGGTTGGATCCGCGTCGTCGAAGCTTGATAAAAGCCCAACTCGCCAAACGCCGTCAGATTTTCGTTGAAGTCGAAATGCCCGGTGAGCATGGTATTAATGCGCTGGGTGTCGGGTGTGATGGTCGTCCCAGGAGCCGTATCGAAGCGCAAATCGCGCTGGGTTGTATTGAAGGTCAGCGCGCCGGAAGCGACACAAATGCCGGCGCTTGTCGTCAAAGTGGCAGAGCACCCAGCAATGGTGGTTGGCCGGATGCTGAACGCACCAGCGGCGGTTGTCAGCGCAACGGTACCTCGACGAATGATACCGGGGCCCGCTACGACGGCCAAATTGGCCCAAGCACCGCGCGTGTTGCGCGCGTCTGGGGTCAGGCTGCTTGCAAAGTCTGGCTCATCCGCAAAGAAGCTGCGAAGATTGTCCGTCTTGGTGAATTCTTGATCTTCCGCGCGCAGCGCTGTGCGGTCGGTGTAGTCGAGAAACAGCGAGACATTGCCGCGATCAAAGTCCTTCCCGGCAAAAATGCCGAGGTTAAACTCGCGCAAGTTTGTGCCTTCGGCCGCGCCATATTGGGCGTCTATCTTCAGGCCGTTGAAGTTGTTTTGGGTCACAGTATTGACCACGCCGGCAACCGCATCTGCACCATAAATCGCCGCAGCGCCGTCCAGCAAGACTTCCAAGCGCTCGAGGCCCGAGACGGGGATGGCATTGGAGTTATAGGTCAGAACTGGCACGGTACCCGTATCGGATGTGCCTTGGCTTGTCGGGTGTTGAACGATACGTCGTCCATTGAGGAGCACCAAAGTATTACCCACGCCCAACGAACGCAGATTGATCGAATTCACATCACCGCGTGCAGAGTTAGAGGTTTGGGCGTTATTGGCTGGGCTAACTAACACATCGCCCATTTGCGGAATTGTGCGGAGAAGATCATCGCCATTGACTGCGCCTGTCGTCTTGATCTCTTCTTGACTGAAGACAGCAACGGGCAAGGCGGCGGTTGTTGAAGCACCACGGATTTGGCTGCCGACCACAATGATGGTTTCGACTTCCTGTGCGGGCTCTGCATTTGGGTTTGTCTGGTTTGCTGCTGTCTGGGCGTAGGCCGTGCCGGCCAGGCTCCAAACAAGCGCGGTTGTTCCCAATAGAATCTGCATCGTTTTCATAGCGTTTCCTGCCCCTAACTTGTTTTTACTTGCTTGCTGTTTCGACCTTTTGGGTCGTGAATTTCTGAGTTGCTTGATCCTGTGTCGCTGACCTCTCAGGATGGATCAGATGATTTCTTGCCCGCCCCGGCCAGTGCTTCGGCCAACATGGTTTTGTCCAAGGCCCCCTCCCAGCGCGACACCACGATGGTCGCGACGGCATTGCCCATCAGATTGGTAAGTGCGCGGCACTCACTCATGAAGCGGTCAATGCCAAGGATCAGCGCCATGCCAGCTACGGGGACACTGGGTACAACCGACAAGGTCGCGGCCAAAATCACAAACCCGGCACCCGTAACGCCCGCTGCTCCTTTGGAACTGATCGCAGCGACGCCGATCAAAAGAAGCTGATCGTGCAGCGACAGGTCAATCCCGACAGCTTGGGCAATGAAGGTCGCCGCCAACGTCATATAGATGTTGGTCCCATCCAGATTGAACGAATAGCCTGTTGGCAAAACAATGCCGACCACTTCTTTCCGGCACCCTGCTCGCTCCAGCTTTTCCATCAAGGTTGGCAAAGCCGCTTCAGACGAAGATGTGCCAAGCACCAGTAAGAGCTCGTCCTTGATGTAGCGGACAAGTTGAAAAATAGAGAAGCCTGCCAGCTTAGCGATTAAACCCAGAACCACGATCACAAACAAAAACGAAGTGACGTAGAAGGTGATGATGAGCGACCCGAGACTGACGAGGCTAGCAACCCCAAACTTGCCAATCGTAAACGCCATGGCACCAAAGGCACCGATAGGTGCCAGTTTCATCAGCATGTGGACCAGCTTGAAGACCACTTGGTTTGCTGCTTCCAATACGTTCAAAAGCGGGCGCGCGGGTTCGCCAACGGCGGCGATGGCAATGCCGGTCAGGACGGCAATCAGCAGCACTTGCAGGATCTCGCCTTCGGCCAAAGCACTGATCGGTGTCTTTGGAATGATGTTCATCACAAAACCTAAAAGGCTCTGTTCATGGGCACGTTGGGTATAATTCTCGACCAACTTCCCATCGAGCGTTGCAGGATCAATATTCATCCCCGCGCCCGGCTGGACTAAATTGCCAACGATCAAACCAATGGCGAGGGCAAAGGTCGAGACCGCCAGAAAATAGGCTAAGGCCTTACCGAAGACACTGCCAATCTTGTTGACCTGCGACATGCCGCCTAGGCCTGTCACCACGGTCAGAAAAATTACGGGGGCGATGATCATTTTCACCAGATTGATGAAGGCATCGCCGAGCGGCTTTAAGCTTGCCCCGAAACTTGGGAAAATGGCACCAATGGCAATGCCGAGCACAACGGCAATCACGACTTGCGTGTAAAGTTGCTGGTACCAAACCACTGGCTTGGCCGGAGTGGCGCTAGACCCACTTGCAATAGGTTGGCTGATGGCCAAGGCATTTCCCCATAGATGTATCGTTTGACTTGTTGTCATCGTTATTGGGAGAAATTTAGCGCAAATCCTATGGGCAGGTAAAACTCCAATCACTGGAAATAAACTAACATTAAGACAGGTATTTAGACTTCCTCTAGTTCAGATTTGTGCGATTTTTCACACAAATAAGTTGCCAGATGTGTGGTTTTCCGCCAGGAGGCAATCGTCGGATGATGAGGCTCTGGGGAAAGCGCGAATGGTGAAGCCTACTCGGAACCTCTTGCTCGCGGCTGCAATGATCGCCGGTCTTTTGTTGATCGCTGCGAGCTTTTTGATGTCTGACAACTCGGCCCGTAATCGCGCTGTCACTGAAGCCGACAAAAGAGGAAACGTGTCTGCCGAACTCCTCGCTTCTGCTCTGGAGCGCGAACATGAGCGATTTCGCTTGGCAACGCTGGTGCTGGCCCAAGATGCGGATGCGCGCGCCGTGCTCGCTGGCGAAGATGGTCAGCGGCTAGCTGCCTTCAACAAAAAGCTCGAAGCACTGAGCCGCGACATGGGGGCAGCGGCCATCTATCTCTTGGATACCAAGGGCCTGACTTTGGCGTCGAGTAACTGGCAACGACCTGAAACCTTTGTTGGACAGAATTATGGCTTTCGACCCTACTTCCGCGAAGCACTGAGCAAGGGTCACTCAGAACAATTCGCACTTGGAACAGTCTCGCGACGTCCGGGTCTCTATATTGCACGACAATTGAAAGCAGGTGGACAGATTCTTGGTGTCATTGTCTCGAAAGTCGAATTTGACAATCTCGAAGCCGAATGGCGCAAAGCGGGCGTGACGGTGTTTGCGACCAATGCCAATGGCGTCATCCTAATCACCAGTAATCGCGACTGGCGGTTCAAGACGGTCCAACCTTTGAGCCAAGCGACGCAGAGCAAAATGCTGCGTGATCTCGACTACGGAACCAATCCGCTGGAAGTGCTGCCCCTATATCAAAATGGCCAAGTTGGGGCCGTCCAAGATGCAGATATCGCGTCAAAGAAATATGCAGAAGCCGTCAAGCAACTCGCCAACGACTGGCAATTGCATGTCCTGACAGAGACACAGGACAGCATTCGCGCGGCGGTGCTGTCCAGTCGGATTAGCGTCCTCGCCAGCTTGCTGGCCTTGTTCGCACTTGGGCTGGCGATGATTTACTTGCGGCGCAGCGCCGCCTTTAGGGCCGAGCGCAACCTTGCCATTCAACAACGCGACATGAGCGAGCGTCTGGTACAACTTAATAAGCTTGCGGCCTTAGGTCAGATCGCTGCAGGCGTTGGCCATGAGATTAACCAACCGCTGGCTGCCATCTCGGCCTATACGAGTAACGCCGTCACCTTCTTGGATCGCGGCCAGCCTGAAGAGGCGCGCGCCAATCTGACCCGCGTGATTGGCTTAGCCTCCCGCATTGGCACCATCACGGCCGAACTCTTAGGTTTTGCCCGCAAAGCAACGGGGACGATGACGTCAGTCAGTCTCAACAAGGTGATTGAAGGTGCCCTCCTCTTGCTACGCGATCGGATCGCGACCTTGGGTGCGGTCGTGCATCAACCGAAGGATGATGCCCTCGTCCAAGCTGAGGCGGTGCGCTTGGAACAGGTTTTGGTCAATCTGATGGCCAATGCTCTGGATGCCGGACAAAACGGCGTTGAAATCAACCTATCGATCAAATTGGAAGGCGGCTTTGTAGAGCTTACTGTCGCTGATAATGGTCCTGGGCTTTCGACAGAGACGCGAGTGAGCTTGTTTCAGCCCTTCTCAACAACCAAGCGCGACGGGCTGGGGCTTGGCTTAGTGATCTCGCGCGACATTATGGCCGACTTCGGCGGAGATCTGGTTGCTGCCACCCCAGAACAGGGCGCAGCTTTCATCATGCGTATGAGGCCTGCCCCTTGAGCACTGTAAAGCCAGATTCCATTCTTCTTATTGACGACGAAGCCGACGTTCTGACCGCTCATGGCCAAAGCTTGGAATTGGCTGGGTTCAAAGTCCATACATTCAGCTCTGCCGAAGCGGGGCTGGCTGCCTTTTCGGACAGCTTTGACGGTATTATCGTGTGCGACTTGCGCATGCCGGGGATGGATGGGCTCGAGCTCTTTCGTCGTGTGAAAGAAATCGACCCCGATGTACCGGTCATCTTGGTTTCCGGGCACGCCGACATTGCAACAGCGGTGAATGCGGTTCGCCAGGGCGCATATGATTTTCTTTCTAAGCCCTTTTTGCCTGAACAATTGGTGCTGACTGCACAACGCGCCTTAGAGCGCCGTGCCTTAACGCTGGAAGTCAGGCAACTCCGAGATACCCGTCCAGATGCGGTCGAGGGTGGACCACTTTTTGGAACCTCCAGCGCCATTACGGCTTTGCGGCGCACGATTGCACAGGTAGCCGAGATTGATGTGGACATCCTCATCGAAGGCGAGACAGGTACTGGGAAGAGCTTGGTCGCGGCCATGCTGCATGCACAAAGCACCCGCAGCCGCCGGCAAATGGTGACCATCGACTGTGGCGCAATTCCCGATGCGTTGCTGGATGAGGAATTGTTCGGGGTCGCCCAAGGTGCGTATCCAGCCGCCTATAAGTCGCGAGTTGGCCGGCTCGAATTGGCGCATAAAAGTACGCTCTTTCTCGACGCGATTGATGCCGCACCCATTAAGGTCCAACAAAAATTGCATCGAGCCTTGGAAGTACGCGAAGTAACGCCCTTAGGCGCCAATCAATCCCGACCCTTTGATGCACGAATTGTGGCCGCCAGTTCAACTCAGCTAGCCGAGCGCGTGCAAGAGGGTACGTTCTTTCCGACTTTGCTTTTCCGCCTAAATAGCTTGACCCTCAAAATACCGCCTTTGCGCCAGAGACGAGAGGATATCCCCCTGCTTTATGGTCTGTTTCTGGAGCAAGCAGCAAAACGCCACGGCCGCAAACCAGCAGCCCTTACGCCAGAAATTTACCGCTATCTTCGAAGCCATGATTGGCCGGGCAATGTACGGGAGCTGAATCGTTTTGCGGAGCAAAATGTCCTCGGGCTTTGGGATGCTAAGTTAGCCGCACCGCGCATAGATCAAAGTCCCACATCCGATAAACTCAAGACCCGGGTGGCGGAGTTTGAAAAGGCCTTTATCGAGCAGACTCTGCAGGAGGCCGGCGGCGACATTCAAACGGCAATTGCCTCCTTAGGTCTACCCCGCAAGACTTTTTACGACAAAGTGAAGCGGCTAAATATCGCTCTGAGTGACTTTCGATCACGACCCTAGACCCTTGCCGCTGACCGTTCAGATGGCCCAAGACCCAAATTGACAGCGCTGTTTTTATTGCTCATACAGAGTGCCCTTGGATGTGCTTTGGAAAGAGGGTGGCATGGTAAACCGTCGAGAATTATCGCTTGGATTGGCTGGAATGGGCATTTCATTGGCGGGTCTTTCCGCCTCAGGGCTGGCTGGCTGCAGCCCCCAAAGAGATGGCAAAGCAACCTTTATCACCACTAAAGGCCAGCAATTTATCAAGGATGGAGCCCCCTATTATTACGCAGGTGCCAATCTTTGGTACGCGGCTTATGCCGCCTCCCCTGATCCAGCGATCGGCAATCCGGGTCGGCTGGAGCGAGAGCTGGATGCCTTAGCTAAGCTTGGCATTACCAATTTGCGCTTGCTGGCTTCCTCAGAGCTGTCGCCCCTTAAAAACTCCCTCAACCCAGCCTTCCAATCCAGCGATGGCACGTTGAACGAAAGCCTCCTCCAAGGCTTGGACAAGGCGCTCGCCCTGATGGCAGAGCGCGGCATGACGGCCATTCTTTACCTGACCAATTTCTGGGAATGGTCTGGCGGGCTTGGAACTTACGAAGCTTGGACCAATGGCGGCACTTTTATCGATATGAACGATCCAGCCCATCCTTGGCCCGCCTTCCCTGACTTCGTCTCGCAATTTTATGAGAACCAAGCAGCCCTGGTCAAATATGAAACCTATGTGCGAACCTTGGTCACGCGCACGAATAGCGCGACCAATAAACCCTATAAGGATGATCCAACCATCATGTCTTGGCAGCTGTGTAACGAGCCTAGGCCGGGTGGGACGGACGAAATCATCGCAAAGCGTTTCAAGGCCTATAAGGGCTGGATTGATCGCTCTGCCGCTTTGATCAAATCCCTCGATCCAAATCATCTGGTCTGTGTCGGTCATGAAGGGCCCAAGGGCTGCAATGATGATTTGGCCTTGACGCAGTCTGCTCAAGACAGCCCCAATATTGATTACACCACAGCGCATATTTGGCCGCAGAATTGGTCTTGGGCTGACCCAAAAGACCTCGAGGGAAGCTTTCCGACTGTAGCTAAAGAAACCACTGCCTATATCGCTAATTCGGTTACAATAACCAACGCCCTAAAAAAGCCGCTCGTGATCGAAGAATTTGGCTTTCCCCGTGATGAAGCCTCCTATGAAGCCGGCACACCGACCATTTGGCGCGATAAATTTTACGACCTGATCATCAAAGCCTTGCTCGACAGCCACCAGCGTGGCGGCGAGATTGCCGGCATCAACTTCTGGGCTTGGGGTGGCGAAGGCCGTGCCCTGCATGATGATTATCGTATGAAACCCAAGGAAACGGCCTATGTTGGTGACCCGCCCCATGAGCCGCAAGGTTGGTATTCCGTATTTGATACCGACGCTTCCACCAAAGCCCTCATCAAAAATGCCGTCCAAAAGATCGCAACCCCCTAAGACTTAGCGCCGTCCTCTGCTTCAGCTCTCCCCGTCCTACTGGGCTAAGGGCTTAAGTTACGGGGGTAACGGATAGACGGGGATAAGTTTTATCTGCAGCCCTTCACCCTGCCATGGGGAGAGGGGCTCGCCGCTTTCCAATACCGCTTTAACGCCTTTGCTGGCATCCGCCCAAAGGCGCGTTGCTCAGTGCTTAGAAAGCTCCACCATGCGCTCGATGAGTGCATTGCTCATGTCGATGGGCTTGTCGCGCTGTGCGAAGTGGACATATAGCGGTCTGTACGAGGCCGGTAACAAACCGTCGCGCCTTGCCAAGGAAGCTCGAGAGCCATGCAGCTGATCAGTGACGATGTTCTAATCGATACCGGACAGATAGATCCCACCCATTCGGCGGCCTATCCGCTGATCAGTGGGTTTAAACTGGGCGATCCAGCTTCTTGGACAAGCGGGCACCCTTGGGAGTTCTACCGAAAGCTTCGCGATGAAGCACCGGTGCATTGGAGCCCTGGCTATCGGGGCATCTCTGGGTTCTGGTCGGTCACCCGCTATGAGGATATCAAGTCGGTTGAACTCAATCCGCAGGTGTTTTCGTCCCAGCGCGGCAGCATTAATTTGGGTATTCAGGCGCGGGATAAATGGAAGCCAAAGAAACTGATCCCGGCAGCGCTCAATTCCCTGATCAATATGGATGCCCCCATGCATATGGAGGCCCGTATCCAGCAGAAGGATTTCTTCATCCCGGCCTATGTCGCCAAGATCCGCGACAAGGTCAGGACCCATATTGACGGCTTGCTCGACGAGATGGAGCGCAAGGGGCCAGAAGTCGATTTTGTGAAGATGTTTGCCGAACAAGTCCCGCTCTTCACCTTGTGTGAAATGCTCGGTGTCGATGAAGCAGACCGGCCGCGCATCGTGCAGTGGATGCATTATCTCGAAATGGCCTCGCAATATTTGGCAAACCCATGGCAGACGATTCTAAAAGAGCCCCTGTTTCCGTTCCGCTTCTTCAACATGGTCGATGCCATGTTCGCCTATGGCGAGGGTGTTATGGCCGACCGGCGCGCCCGCCCGCGTGAAGATCTGTTGACCGCAATTGCGCGCTCACAGCTTGGCGGGGAGGAATTGCCGCAAGAGCATCTCGATGGTGCTTGGCTTCTAATTATCTTTGCTGGCAACGATACCAGCCGCAACTCGCTGACTGGCACAATCCAATTGCTCCACGACTTCCAAGACCAGCGGCAAATGGTGCTGGATGACCCGAAGCTGATCCCGCGCATGGCAGAAGAAGCGCTGCGTCTGGTCTCCCCGGTGAAACACATGCGCCGCACCGCGTTGGAAGAAACAGAGTTGAACGGTCAGCGGATCGCTAAGGACGAAAAAGTGGTGATGTGGTACGGTGCCGCCAATCGCGACCCAAGCCTGTTCCCCGACCCCAATCGGTTCGACATGATGCGCGATAATTATGACAAGCACCTCGCTTTCGGCCATGGGGTGCACAAGTGCCTGGGCTCGCGGATCGCACAGATGCAGCTGCGCTTGTCGTTTGAAAAGATTTTCGAGCGCTTCCCAAACATTGCCCCCGTCGGTCCAGTTGTCTATGCGCCCAATGCGCTCGTCAATGCGATGTCGAGCCTCAAGGTCAATCTGTATGGCGTCGGCGGCCGTCGCCCGACACTGGTAGGCGCACGGTCCAGCTGAGGTAGGCCTGCCCTTAACATCGTCGGCCAGCGAAATCTGAGAATGCTTATGTCGGGGCCCGCACTCCAACACCAACACCCATAGCCCCGCGTGGAAAACCACCGGGGGTGCACCATAAAGAGGGGCCGGGGCGCGT